>CAINHV010000481.1 GCA_903848965.1 uncultured Opitutia bacterium
CGACGCGGCGGGCGAGGACGCCGCCCGCGAGCAGGCGCTCGGCAGCTGGCCGCGCAATCCCCGGGTGGATTTTCTCATCGGTCAGAAACTGGCCCAGAAATACCGGTTCGCCGAGGCGGCGGTTTATCTGCGGCGTTCACGGGAGTTCGATCCCCTTTTCCTGCGCGCCTCGGCCGAACTTGCGCAGACCCTGTTGCGGCTCGGCGAAGAAACGGAGGGCTGGGCGCTGGCCCAGGCCGTGCATGAACGCGACGACTACGACGTCGAGGCGTACAACCTCGTCACGCTGCGCGAGACGATGGCCAAGTATGCCTCGATCACGAATGAGGACTTCGTGATCCGGATGGCGGCGCCGGAAGTGGCCATCTACGGGCCCCGCGTGCTCGCGCTGTTGCGCGAAGCGAAGCAGTCGCTGGTGGCGAAGTATGGAGTGGAGCTCGCGCAGCCGACCATCGTGGAGATTTTTGCGGACGAGAAGGATTTCGCTGTGCGCACGTTCGGCCTGCCCGACGTCCCGGGATTCCTCGGTGTCTGCTTCGGCCGGGTCGTGACGGCGAACAGCCCGGCGACCCGCAGCACGCCCACGAACTGGGAGTCGGTGTTGTGGCATGAGTTCTGCCATGTCGTCACCCTCCAGATGACGAAGAACAAAATGCCCCGCTGGTTGAGCGAGGGCATCTCGGTTTACGAGGAATGGCAGGCCGATCCCTCCTGGGGAATGCGGCTGGATCCGCAGTACCGCGAGATGATGCTCGGCGAAGATCTGGTGCCGGTGGGCAAGCTCAGCGCGGTCTTCCTCGCGCCGAAATCCCCGCGGCACCTGCAGTTCGCCTACCTGCAATCGGCCTACGTCGTGCAGCACATCATCAACCGCCACGGCATCGGCAGCCTGCGGCGGGTGCTGGCGGATTTGCGCGAGGGCGTTGAAATCAACACCGCGCTCGAGAAGCACACCGCACCGCTCGCGACCCTGGAGAAGGAGTTCGCGGCCTACGCGCGGGGCGAGGCCGAGCAACTGGCGCCGGCGCTCAACTGGGACAAACCCGATCCCGAACTGCTGCTGCCGGACAACGCGCTCGATCTGCTGGTGTGGGAGCAAAAGCACCCGGACAACTATTGGCTGCTGCGTCATCGCGGGCAGCAGTTGCTCGACATGGAGGCGTGGGAGCAGGCCAAGGGGCCGCTGCAGCGCCTGATTGATCTCTATCCACAGCAAAAGGGCGGCGACTCATCCTATCGGATGCTGGTCGCGGCCATGCGCGGTTCCGGCGACAAGGCCGGGGAAAAGGCGCTGCTGAAGAAATGGGCGGCGCTGGACGACGAGGCGGTCGACGCCTTTGTCCGCCTGATGGAAATCGGCACAGCGGAAAAGGAATGGACGACGGTGTCCGAGAACGCCGACCGCTACCTGCGCGTCAATCCGCTGGTCGCACCGCCTTATCGTTACCAAGCCGAGGCGAGCACGGCCCGGGGCGACGTGTCGGCGGCGTTGGTGGCCTGGAGGACGCTGCTCGAACTCGATGTTCCCGAGCGGGCCGACGTGCACTTTCAACTCGGGAAATTGCTGCATCAACGCGGTGAGAACAAGGAAGCCCGCCGCCACACCCTGCTGGCGCTCGAGGAGACCCCGCGTTACCGCGAAGCGCTGCAGCTCCTGGTGAAACTGAAGCGGGCGGCGACGGAAGACGGCGCCGGTCTGCCCACCGTGTCCGCGCCGGCCAGCGCAATCGAGGCGCGTCCCACCACGCCGGCCCCGCTGCCGGCGACGACGAAGTAGGCATGAAGCGACGGTTGATCATTGCGACGCTCTTCCTCGCGGCCACCGGGTTCGTGATGGCGCAGTTTCGCGGCGACAGTTTTGACGGGGATGCGGATACGAAGACGGCGCGAGAGGTGGGCAATCACAGCACCGAGACGCCAAATTGGAGCAACCCGGCGGGCTTCGAGAAGGATGTCTTCACCTTTGCCCGCGTCCGCTACACCCGGGGTCGGGGCAATTTTTATCGCCGCCGCGGGAGCGGATGGGGGACGGACATGCCCGACAGCGATCTCAATTTTTCCTACCGGTTGCAGCAGATGACTTCCTTGCGCGTCGATCCGGATGGCCGCGTGCTTGATCTCACGGATCCGGATTTGGTCAACTATCCGTGGATCTACCTCGTGGAGCCGGGCGGAATGTATCTGAGCGAACAGGAAGCCAGTGCCCTGCGGAAATACCTGCTCAACGGTGGATTTCTCATGTTCGACGACTTCTGGGGCGACGCGGCCTGGCTCAACGTCGAGCGCGAGATGAAGAAGGTGTTTCCCGAGCGCGGCTTCAGCGAGCTGCCGCTGGATCACCCGCTCTACAATGCGGTCTTCCCGATCAAATCCAAGGGGCAGGTGCCCAACTACGGCACCGGCGAGATGAGCCAGTACACCGGGGTCACCTGGGAAGATCACGACGGCGACACGCAGACCGTGCATCATCGGGTGATCGCCGACGACAAGGGTCGGCTGATGGTATTCGCGGCCCACAACAGCGACAACGGCGACGGTTGGGAGCGCGAGGGCGAGTACCAGTATTTCTTCGAGAATTTCTCCGAAAAAATCGCCTATCCCCTCGGCATTAATGTCGTATTCTACGTGATGACCCATTGAGGCATGAGCCGCCGCCCCGACCTTCCCACTGCTGGCCGGAACGCTCGCCCCATGGGCAACCCTGCATGAAACGCCTATTTACGATTTTCCTTCTCTCTCTGGCCTGCGCCGGGCTGGCCCGGGCGCAGTTCCATACGGGAAGCCGGCGGGGCGAGGCGGGTTCGACCGAGGTCAACACGGCACGGGAAATGCCTTCCGGCAACACCGTGGCCCCGCGTTGGGAGAATCCGCGAATGTTCGGCAAGGACGTCTTCACCTTTGCCCGGGTGCGCTATGCGAGCGGGGCCTCGGGCGGAGCCTTTGGCGGTGGCGCCGGCTGGGATACCGACGCCCCGGACAGCGATCTGAATCTGTCGTACCGGCTGCAGCAGATGACCGCCATCAAGGTCGATCCGAACGGTCGGTTCGTCGATCTCACGGATCCCGCCCTCTCGGACTTTCCGTGGCTCTACATTGCCGAGCCCGGTTCGATGTATTTCACGCCGGACGAAGTGGCCGCCCTGCGGAAGTATCTCCAAAACGGCGGATTCCTGATGCTCGACGATTTCTGGGGCGATGCCGCGTGGAAGAACGTGCAGTATTATTTGAAGAAGGTCCTGCCGACGCGGAATTTCGTCGAGGTCCCGATGGATCATCCGCTCTACCATTGCGTGTTCGAGATCCAGGCCAAGGGACAGATCCCGAACATGAACACCGCAATCGACAGCGAACAGACCGGCGTCACCTACGAGCGGAACCATGACGGCGAGGTAAAGACCGTCCATCATCGCGGCATCTTCGATGAGAAGGGCCGGCTCATGGTCCTGGCCACGCATAACACCGACACGGGCGAAGGCTGGGAGTCGGAGGGCGTGAACGACTACTTCTTTCGTAATTTCTCGGAGCGCATCGCGTATCCGCTCGGGATTAACATCATTTTCTACGTCATGACGCACTGAGCATGAACGGGTGCGCACAACTCATCCCGGCGGGCGCAGCGGCTGCGCCGGCCGAACGCCGCCCGTGAAACGGATCGCCTGCCTCGTCCTCCTATTCGTGGCCGTGACGGGCATCGCGTTGGCGCAATATCGGGATCGGGGACGGCGGATGCGGGCCATGGACGGCGTCCAGACCGCGCGCGAAATGCCCTCGGGCAGCACCGGAACTCCCACGTGGGAGAACCCGCGTTCCTTCAAGAAGGATGTCTTCACCTTTGCGCGGATTCGCTATTCGAGCGGCTACGGAAGGGGTTTTCGCGGTTACGGCGGCGGCTGGCTGACGGATGCGCCGGACAGCGATTTGAATCTCTCGTACCGGCTGCAGCAGATGACCTCGCTCAAGGTGGATCCCGACGGCCGGTTTGTTGACCTCACGTCGCCCGAACTCACGGACTTTCCCTGGATCTACATCGTCGAGCCGGGGAGCCTGCACCTCAGCGAACTGGAGGTCGTGGCCCTGCGGCATTACCTGCTCAACGGCGGATTCCTGATGTTCGACGATTTCTGGGGCGATACGGCCTGGCAGAACGTCGAGCGGAACATGCGGCGCGTTTTTCCCGACCGGCGGTTTACCGAGATGTCCCTCGACCATCCGCTCTACCACTGTGTCTTTGAGATCAAGGCGAAGGGCCAGGTGCCGAACATCCGCACCGGGGCCGAGAGCGAGCACACGGGCGTGACCTACGAGTATCACGACGGCGATGTCCAGAACGTCCATCATCGCGCGATCATGGACGACAAGGGCCGCCTCATGGTCCTCGCCACGCACAACAGCGACAACGGCGACGGCTGGGAGCGCGAGGGCGAGAGCGACTACTATTTCCACAATTTCTCCGAGAAGATCGCGTACCCCCTGGGGATAAACATCCTCTTCTACGTGATGACGCACTGACATGACGACGCGCCATCTCACCTTCTGGGCCGGCTGGGGGCTGGCCACGCTCGGCGTCATGGACGCGGCGTCGCCGTTGCATGAGGGCGAGCGCCGCCGATCCTCGGAGGACTACGGCACGATCATCAACACGGAGGGCGGGGGAGCGATTGACGAAAACACGGTCCGGACCGCCCGGGAAACCCAGTCCCACAGCACGGGCACGCCGGATTGGGCGAATCCCCGCGGCTTTGAGAAGGACACGTTCACGTTTGCGCGGATCATCTTCAAGTCCTCGACCAGCCGCGGCGTGCGGAGCGGCTTCGGGCGCCAGCTTGGCTGGTGGGTCGACTATCCCGACGCGGATTTGAATTTTTCCTATCGGCTCCAACAAATGACCTCGGCCCGCGTCGATCCCGATGCCCGGGTCCTCAAGCTGTCGGACCCGGCGCTGTTCGATTATCCCTTCATCTTCATGGAGCACGCCGGCTACATGCGCTTGCGCGACACCGAGGTCGCCGGGCTCCGCAACTACCTCCAGACGGGCGGTTCGATGATGGTGAACGATTTTTGGGGCGTCGAGGAATGGGAGGGCTTTGCGGCGCAGATGCAGCGCGTGCTGCCGGGGCGGGAATGGATCGATCTCCCTCTGGACCACCCGGTCTTCCATTGTGTCTTCAACATCAAGGGGGCGATGCAGACCCTCCAGGTGCCGACGATCCAGTTCTGGAATCCCGAGCACAACCCCCGCGATCCCACCTCGAACCTGCAGACGATGTGGCGCGGCGAAGGTTCGGAAGACATGCACGTTCGTGCCTTGCTGGACGACAAACAGCGGATCATGGTGATCGCGATTCACAACAGCGACGTCAGCGACGGTTGGGAGCGCGAGGGTGAGAACAACGAGTACTTCCAGCGCTTCTCCGAAAAGGTAGCTTATCCCCTTGGCATAAACATGGTTTTTTACCTGATGACGCATTGATCGCCCGGTGGTCGCATCCGTTTCCCCATTCCCTTCGTCCAGGTTTTAGTTCCCTTAGAAATTCCCCCTTTCAATGAGCATCCCTCCGATTGTTACTGAACCGACTCTTGCCCCGGCCACCGCCTTTAACAACGAGCGTGAAGTCGCCGAGCGGCTGATCGCCGGCCGGGTGAAGATCGAGTCCGAACTGGCCAAGGTGATCGTCGGCCAGCGCGACGTCATCGAGCAGATCATGATCGCGCTTCTCGCGGGCGGACACTGTCTCATCACCGGCGCCCCCGGCCTCGCCAAGACCCTCCTCGTGAAATCGATCGCGCAGATCTTTCACCTCAAGTTCCAGCGCATCCAGTTCACGCCCGACCTGATGCCCGCGGACATCACCGGCACCGAGATCCTGCAGGACACCGGGTCCGGCCGCCAGATGACGTTCGTCCACGGTCCGGTCTTCGCCAACATGATCCTGGCGGACGAAATCAATCGTACGCCGCCGAAGACCCAGGCCGCCTTGCTCGAGGCGATGCAGGAGCACCAGGTCACCGCCTCCGGCGTCCGTCATGTCTTGCAGGAGCCGTTCTTCGTCCTCGCGACGCAGAACCCGATTGAGATGGAGGGCACCTATCCGCTGCCCGAGGCCCAGCTCGATCGTTTCATGTTCAATGTGGTCATGGACTACCTCCCGGAGGACGACGAGGTGCGGGTTGTCGCCCAGACCACCTCCGGTCGGCCGGCGGCGATCGAGCCGCAGTTCTCGGGTGAGGATGTACTGCAGTTCCACGAACTGGTCCGCAAGGTGCCGGTCGCCGAGGAAATGGTGCGCTATGCGGTGCGGATTGCGTCGCTCTCCCGGCCGAACCAGCCCGGCTCGCCCGACTTTGTGAACGAGTGGGTAAGCTGGGGCGCCGGTACGCGCGCCGCGCAGTTCCTGATTCTCGGGGCCAAGGCTCGCGCGCTGCTGCGCGGCCGGGCCCACGTCACGGCGGAAGACATCCAGGCGCTGGGCGCCCCCACGCTGCGCCACCGCATTCTGCTCAACTATCGCGCGGAGGCCGAGGGCATCCGCGTGGACGACGTGGTCAAGCGGCTCCTCGCGGCCGCGCCCGCGCCGGTCAAGCGCGCCTGAATCCGCCCGCCCGCTGAAGCCCGGACGCATGATTGCTCCCGCCACCCGCAGCCTGGCCGCCGCCAAGCTCATCGACCCCCAGGCGTTGATGAGCATCCGCAACCTCGAGTTGCGGGCGCGCGCGGTCGTCGAAGGTTTCTGGAGCGGGCTCCATCGCAGCCCCTACCACGGCTTCTCGGTCGAGTTCACCGAGTATCGTCAGTACACGCCGGGCGACGATCCGCGTTATCTCGACTGGCGGGTCTATGGCCGGACCGACCGCTACTTCATCAAGAAGTACGAGGACGAAACGAACCTCCGGTGCCATCTTCTGGTGGACCAGAGCCGATCGATGGAATTCGGCACGCGCGGCTATACCAAGGCCCAGTACGCGGCAACGCTCGTGGCGACGCTGGCTTATTTTCTCCATCTGCAGGGGGACGCGGTCGGCCTCCTGACCTTCAACGATCAGGTTCGTGAATACATGCCCGCGCGGCACCGCAAGGGACACCTGCGTCAGTTGATGCTCGCGCTCGAGCATCCCACGAGCGGGCAGTCCACCGATCTCAATGCGCCGATCGAGCGCATCACCACGCTGATTCGGAAACGGGGGCTCGTGAGCCTGGTCTCGGATTTCCTCGCCCCGCTGGATCGGTTGGAACGGAATCTGATCGCGCTGACGGCCGGCGGGCACGAGATGAATGTCTTCCACCTTCTCGATCCGGCGGAACTTAATCTCGGGTTGGAGAAGCCGTCGCTCTTCGAGGATTTTGAATCGAACCGGACGATCTATATCGATCCGTCGGCGGCCCGGGCCGAGTACATGAAAAAGCTGGACGCCCATTGCGAGGCGTTGCGGGCGATCTGCCGCCGCCTCGGCATCGGCTATCATCAGATCTCGACCGCGCAGCCGCTGGAGATCGCGTTGTTCGGCTTCCTGCAGGAACGGATGCGGCGCGGCCGGCAGTTTCGCCGGGCCGGGAATCCTTCGGGAGGTGCCGCATGAGTTTCCTGACCCCTTTCTTCCTCCTCGGGGCGCTCGCGATTGGAGGCCCCCTCATCTACCATCTAATCCGGCAGACGACCCGGGAACGGACAGTCTTCAGTTCGCTGATGTTTCTGCTGCCGAGTCCGCCGCGGATTTCGAAGCGGCACCGGCTGGAGCATCTGCTGTTGCTGATCTTGCGCTGTCTCGCGCTCGCGTTGCTCGCCTTGGGATTTTCGCGGCCTTTTTTCCGCCAGACCCCGCTGGTCGATCCGACCGCCGCGCAGCCCAGGCGGATCGTGGTGCTCGTGGATGTGAGCGCGAGCATGCGGCGCGAGGGCGCCTGGCCGGCCGCCCGCGAGCGGGTCGA
>CAINHV010000482.1 GCA_903848965.1 uncultured Opitutia bacterium
GTGGGAGAACACCATCATCGTGTTCGTCGGTGACCATGGCTACCATCTCGGCGAACACTTCATGTGGGGCAAGGTGACGCTGTTCGAGGAGTCGGCCCGCCAGCCGATGATCGTCCGGGTTCCTGGCCTGACCAAC
The DNA here is from genome assembly GCA_903848965.1 of uncultured Opitutia bacterium. Classification (GTDB taxonomy): domain Bacteria; phylum Verrucomicrobiota; class Verrucomicrobiia; order Opitutales; family Opitutaceae; genus ER46. Next base: position 137 of record CAINHV010000482.1, read on the forward strand.
GGGGCGTCGAGCCCTGGATTGGTGGAAATGGTCGATCTTTTCCCGACGCTGGCCGAGCTGTGTGGGGTCACGCCGCCGGCCAACCTGCAGGGCCGTTCTTTTGCGACCATGTTGAAGAACCCGGGCGCGCCGGGCAAAGAGTATGCCTACACGGTGGTCAGACGCGGCGATCAACTTGGCCGGGCGATTCGTTTTGAGCACTGGCGCTACACCGAGTGGGGTTCTCCCGATCAGGCCGAGCTGTATGATCTGAATTCCGACCCGAAGGAATTCACGAACCTCGTGATTAAAAATGATTATGCCGAGGTGCTGAGCCGGGCCAGGAAGTTGCTGGACAAAGCCGAGCAGCACGCGAAAGGACAGCGCCACCCGGACCCGAAGGTCTGATCCCGGCCCCCTAGAATTGCGGGCCACTCCGGCATCCGCCCGGGCGTCAAAGGCATCCATCCCAGTCGCGGTCCTGGCGCCATTCCGGACTTTACTTGCGCCTCGAACCTAGAGGACTTCCTTCCGACCATGCGTTTTCCGCCTCCCCTGCTCCGCTTGGTCGTTCCCCTGGGCGCGCTGGCCTCCGTCGCACTCGCCCAAGAGAGTTCGCTCACCGCCGTGACGCGCCACAGCGACCCCCGGGGGCGTCCACTGTGGGAGGTCGGCCTCGCCGGCATCGGCGGCTACGTGGCGGACTACCCGGGCGCCTCCCAATCGCGCTTCCGCGGTTTTCCGGTGCCGTATTTCATCTACCGCGGCAAGGTGTGGCGGGCCGGCGACGGCGGCATCGTGCGCGGGCGTTTTCAGATCAACGACCGGCTGGAATTCGACCTGAGTTTCAGCGGATCGCTCAATGCCGAGTCAGACAAGAACACCCTGCGCCGCGGTCTGCCCGACCTGGATTTTCTCGCCGAGATCGGCCCGCAACTGACCTGGCGGGCTTGGGAGGAAAAGGAGCGCTCGGTGACGGTGAACTTGCCCCTGCGAGCAGCGGTTTCAATCGGCGGCGGCGGCGTGGGCTCCCAAGGATTCGTGCTCAATCCGCGCCTCACCTACCGCGAGCGCGCCTTCATCGGCGGGACCACGCTGTCGCTGAGCTTCGGCCCGGTCTTCGCGACCGAGCGGCTCATGGACTACTTTTACGAGGTGCGCCCGCAATATGCCCTGCCCGGACGCCCGGCCTACAACGCCGAATCCGGCTACCTCGGCACGGAGGTCGCCCTCGGCGTGTCGCGCGTGCTTTCGCCCCGGGTGCGTCTGTTCACCGGCGCCCAACTCGGCGTTTTCAGCGGCGCGACCAATCGCGGCAGCGCGTTGCTGGCCCGCGAGATCAATTGGAACTTCGCCTTCGGTCTCGCCTGGGCAATCTGGGAAAGCGACCGCCGCGCCAAGGAGTGAGGTCTCCCATGGTTTCCATCCCGCGCGGACCAAGCGGCGGCGCGGCTAAAAGAGTTTGGGCGCCGGCCTGGAAGAGAGGTGCGAGGGGGAGTTACGGGGCAAGGGTTTCGAATTTGCCAAGGGATGAGCAGGACTTGGAGTGCGCCAACGACGACGGCGCTTTGACAGCGCACCGGGGGCGCGCACCGTTCCGGGCCTATGGAACCGCCCACGTTCACGATCACCCGCCGGGTGGAATTCCACGAGACCGACGCCGCCGGGCTCATGCATTTCTCGAACTTCTACCGTTGGATGGAGGTGTGCGAACACGAGTGGTTCCGCTCCGCCGGCCTCGCCATGATGGACGTTTCGGCCGACGGCGTGCGCCGCGGCTGGCCCCGGCGCCACGCCTCGTGCGACTTCCTTCGTCCGCTGCGGTGCGGTGATCTGGTGCGCGTGCGCGCCGCCTCCGCCGAGGTCGGTGCCAGCAGCCTGACTTACGATTTCGTCTTCGAGAAAAACCGCGCCGGACGATGGACCGAGGTGGCCCACGGCCGCATGACCACCGTGCACGTACGGCAGGACTCGACCGGTCGCATGGAGGCCGAGTCCACGCCCGCCGCCGTACGCGCCGTGTTCACGGGCGCCGTCCCGGACCAGTCCCGGCCGCTTTGAGCGCCGATCCTGCAGGGTGAGGGCGATCGACGATCACGTAAACGCAGGACGTGAAGCCCAGATTCGGTTTCGCGAAGCGGCCGACCTCTCGCCCGTCTTCCTGGCCTTCCTGTATAATCCCGCCCGGCCCCTCCGAATGGCCTGAAACTTGACAAGACTTGGGGCCGAACGCACACGATCGGCCAGAGAGAGTTACCCCGCTTGCTGGCAAACCGGCCGGCCGTCACCCGGCGAATCAGAACCCCAAAGACATGAACTGCATCACTATTGTCATCGCGCTGTTCGCCGCCGCCGTGGTGGCGCACGACCTTCCCGCCGCCCAGGGCGGAATGCCCGCCTTGTCGTCCGAGCCGTTCAAGCTCGGGACGTTCGAAATTCGCGGCGCGCCGCGAGTCGGACTCGTGTTGCGCGACAGCCTGGTGATCGAACTCAACCCGGCGAACGCGGCTCTGGAGCAAAGTCCTCTTTATCCGCGAATCCCGATGCCCGCCGACATGCGCGGTCTCATCGCCCAATACGAATACGGCTTGAAATACCGGCTGTACGAGATCGTCAACCACCTCGCCGCCGGAGATCGCCTTGCGGCGGGCTCCCGGCCGGAGTTCGTGCACGACGCAGCCCGCGTGCGGGCGCTACCACCCATCATTTATCCGGGAAAAATCCTCAACGCAGCGGGAAATTTCTACAGCCACATCAATGAAACCGGCACGCCGGAGGAGATTGCGGCCACCAAGCGGGCGCGGCGGGAAAAACGGGGCGTCCCCTATCTCTTTCTCAAGCCGGCCGAGGGGGCGGTCATTGGCCAGGGCGATGCGATCGTGATTCCTCACGGCCGCGATCGCACGGACTGGGAGGTCGAGCTCGCCACGGTGATCGGCCGTCCAGCCAAGTATGTTTCGGCCGCCGCGGCGCAGGACTATGTCTTCGGCTACATGGTCTCGCTCGACATCTCCGATCGGGGCGGCCGGCCGCCGGGCGGGAATCCCGTGGCGTCGGATTGGTTTGTCGGCAAGGGGCATGACACCTTCGCACCCATGGGGCCCTGGATCGTGCCCAAGGAATTTTACGGCGACCCCATGGCGAAGCTCCGGCAAACGCTCAGTGTCGGGGGCACCCGGATGCAGGAGGCGACCGCGGGCGACATGATTCACTCGATTTGGGAGCTGATCGAATACGCCTCGTCGATCATCACGCTTTTTCCCGGCGATGTGATCAACAACGGGACCTCGGGCGGGACGGGCGCAGGCACGGCCTTCCGCGGCGAGCAGCGTTTCCTGAAACCCGGGGAAGAAATCGTCGCGACCATCGACGGCATTGGCACGCTGAGGTTGCCGGTGGTCGGCGAAGCCGCGCCGCCCGCGGGGACGGGCGCGCGACTTCCACCAGTGAACAGCTATCGCAAGTAGCCCCTTGATATTGCCGAGCCGAGTTGCTTCCGCCGTCCGGTCACGTCGGCGGACTCGAAATCTTTTTCGGGCTTGCCTTCAAAACCGCGGGGTTCCGTATTCCTCACACCCCCCCCCGTAACCCCACCCCTGTAACTCGTCCCCCTAACGAGCAGGCCAGTTGGCGTATACTCTTTGCCGTATCATTCGATCACGCGGCTAGGCTGCGCCATTGATTGCCCTGCTCAATCGCATGGATGTGTGCCCAACACCCTCCTGCTGTTTCGAATTTGAGTCCAGATATCCACGATAGTGAAGCATGACTCCCCCAGTAACTTCATGAAACCTCCCCTGACTAAGTTCTGTCTCGCCGCCGCGGCCGCCCTCGGCCTCAGCGTTTTGCACCTCAGCGCCCAAACTGCTCCCGCTCCCTCCGCGACAAGCAGCACCGAAGAAAAGACCGTCAAACTCGACCCCTTCAACGTCAACGCTTCGTCCGACGTCGGCTTCGTTGCCACCAACTCGCTCGCGGGCGGGCGCATGACGATGGCGCTGAAAGACACGCCCGTCGCCTACTCCGTCCTCACCTCGGAGTTCCTCGAGGCGTTCAACATCACCGATGCCGGCAAGGCCTCCGATTTTTCCGTCAACACCAACCAATACGTGGGTGACGGGCTGCAGGGAACGTCGGGCAACACCACAGTCGTGGTCCGGATTCGCGGCCAGGCAGCCAATCAACCGACCCGGAATTTCTTCCCGTATAATATCGCTTCAGACACCTATAACGTGGACCGGCTCGACTTCGCACGCGGCGCCAACTCCACGCTGTTCGGCGCGGGCGGGTCGGCCGGAACGCTCAACACCGTCACGAAACAGGCACTGACGAACAAGCCGATTCGCGAAATGCGGGCCCAAGTCGGCACCTGGGACCGCTACCGCCTGACGCTCGACATCAATCAGCCGCTCAGCGAAAAGGCGGCGATCCGCGCCAATGTCCTGTGGCAGTCGAACAACACCTGGCGGCAGCTCGAATGGGAGCGCCGGCGGGGCATCTCCCTGGCCGCCACCTATAATTTTACGCCCAAGTTCTCACTGCGGGCGGAAGCGGAATACCGTGTCACCGACAAGACGACCGGTTCCAATCGCACGAAGGACCAAACGTCCGCCTGGAACGGAACGTTCACGCCGAGCGGGCCCGATCCGACCATGACTCCCACGCAAATGGCGGTGGCGGGTGTATCGCGATCCGTGCAGCGGTTCGTGATTGATGGTGAGAATCGGAGGGTCGCTTATAACATCCAAAATCGGTTCCAAACGAAGAACGCGCAATACAACGCGACCACGCCCAACTACCTCAACGGGCAGGTCATCAAGACTGTCGGCCTCAACGCCGGCGCCGGCAGTATGACCGACGTGTGGAATCCGTCGATGCGCTTTGCTGCGGTGGAGAGGGGCTCGCCCTTCTTCGTCCTGCCCGAAAAGACCTTCACCCCCCTCTGGGACCGCGACTACAAGTACCCGAGCGGCTGGGAGCGCGGCAAGGATGTCAACCTGTTCGCCACCTACCGGCCGTTTGAGGGCCTGTATTTTGAGCTCTCGGGCGACATGAACTCGGTGTACCGCTGGACAGAGTATCCTGCCGCCGGCGGCATGTATGACATGCGCGTCGATATCAACCGGCTCAACCCGGATGGCACGCCGAACAAGTTCTTCCTACAGCCGTTCTCGGAGAACTCGCCTTTCTCTTTCGCCACGGAATCCAATTACACCAATGCCAACCTCCAGACCGCCTATGTGAAGGACACGCGCTTCGGCAAGCTGCAGTTCGGCGTGATGGCTGGCGTACAAAACATGGATCAGATTAAGCGCGAAGACTTCTTCCTGCTGCCTCTGCACCAGGGCATCATCCCGGGTGCCGACTTCCGGGGGTTCTTCCCGCCCCAGCAGGACCAGAACCTTCAGTCGGTTTACACGCGCCAGTACACCGCGCTCCGCGGCACGGTTCCCAGCCGGCACGTTACGCAGGACCCGCTGACCGTTTACGATTACACCCGTGGCACCCGGGCCGTCTTGACGCCGCACTGGTACACGCTGCCCAACCGCCTGGGTTGGGGCGTGGACGCCTCCAAACAATATAAATATGCCCAGGCTGTGCTGAACGTCAGCACGTTGAATAATCATCTCATTTTGCTGGGCGCAGTGCGGCGCGACCTCACCCTCATTTCGACCCTTTCGCACAAGCAATCCGACGACATGCCCGTGGGTTGGGACGGGTCCTACATGACCCCAAAGGCGTCCCCGCCGACGGACTACTGGACTTTGAAGTACGTCCCGAAGAATGCGGCCGGGCAGCCCATCGGGGGTGGTGAAGTTCCGGCGCCGCAACGGCCCCGCTCCTCCATCAACACGGTCAATGTTCCACTGGCCCAGTACGCCAACGATCGCTTCCAGGATGATTTCAGCACGCCGGACTTAACCGCCGCGGTCAACACGCGGTCGTTTGGCTTCGTCGTCAACGTCTGGAAGGGGATCGGCATCTA
>CAINHV010000483.1 GCA_903848965.1 uncultured Opitutia bacterium
CTCGAGTCCTGCGCCGCGCCAACTGTCGCTCGGGGTTATCTTCCTGACCCTCTACATCGACCTGATTGGGTTCTCGATTATCTTCCCGCTCGGACCCGACCTGATCGGTTACTACCTGGAACTCGAGGGCCGTGGCGGCCTGCTCGGGTGGATGCTGACACAGACCGACGCGCTGGCGCAGGCACTGGGGCGCGATCGGAATTTTGCCGCCGTGCTGTTTGGCGGTGTGCTGCTGTCGCTGTTTTCCATCCTCCAGTTCATCTTCGCCCCGCTGTGGGGAGCGTTGAGCGACCGGCATGGGCGGCGCGGTATCCTCCGCTGGACCGTCGCCGGCACGGCACTCGGTTATCTGATCTGGGCGTGCAGCGGATCGTTCTGGCTCTTTCTGCTCTCGCGGATCGTCAGCGGCGCCTTTAGCGGAAATCTGTCCGTCGCCACGGCGGCGGTGGCGGATGTGACGACCCGCGCCGAACGCTCGAAGGCCATGGGCCTCGTCGGGGCGGCGTTCGGGCTGGGGCTCGTCACCGGTCCCGCCATCGGCGGCCTCACGGCCCATCTGAACCTGCTGGCGAATCACCCGGAGTTGGCGCGCTTTGGGATCAACCCTTTTTCCGTGCCGGCGCTAATCGCGTTCGCACTGTGCCTGGTCAACCTCATCTGGATCTCGGCGCGGTTCACCGAGACGCTTTCCCCTGCGGCGCGGGCCGAGGCGCGGGAGCCGCGGCTGCGGAATCCGGTGCGGGCTATTTTCGCGCTGGATAATCCCGCGGTGCGCCGGGCCAATGTCGTGGCCTTCGTCTTCGCGCTCGCCTTCGTGGCGATGGAGTCGTCGCTCACGTTCCTGGGCGCCGATCGCTTCGGCTACACGGCCAAGGAGAACACGCGGCTGATGGTCTTTCTCGGTGTGTGCTCCATCGTCACCCAGGGCTACGTCGTGCGAAAACTGCTCAAGGCGGCGGATGAGGTTCGCGTGCTCCAGGGTGGACTCGTGGCCGCCACCGTCGGACTGCTGTGCATCGCCTTCGCGGCGCAACCGTGGCTGCTCTACGTCGGGCTCGCGTTCCTGGCGCTCGGCGCGGGGCTGGTCAACCCGTCGACCACGGGACTCATCTCCCTCTACAGCACCCCGTCGGAGCAGGGCCTCGTGCTCGGAATCTTTCGTTCGCTCGGCTCCCTCGCCCGCGCGATTACTCCCATCATCGCGGGGGCGATGTTCTGGATGTTCGGATCGGCGAGCGTCTTCGTGGCCGGTGCGGCGCTGTCCGTCATCGCCTACATCATTGGTGCGCGTCTGCCCAAGCCGGTGAAATGAGCGTGACGGTCAGAGGACCCGGCGTCCGAAGCCGGCCGGCAGGTCCGGCCTTCGCGGAGAACAGCGGAATGCCGCCGGTCCAAGGTTCCGGGATCCGCCCGCGGCTGGCCATGGCCCTCGTTGGCCTGCTCAGTGCGCTGGGATTCGCGGGCTGCTCGATCCTGCCCTTCAATCGCGAGCCACCGCGCCCCGGCCGGACCACCCTGGTTTCGCCGCTGAGCATCGTGCCGGCCGAGATGATCGGGAATTATCTCGTGATCGAAGCGAAGTGGGATCGCGACGGCCCGTACCGTTTCCTGGTCGATACTGGCACCTCGATCACTCTGGTGACGTCGGCCTTCGCCCGACGCTACCCCGGAAAGGGGCCGCTGCCCGGCTCGGCCCCGCGGGTGCCGGTCAAAGGGGCGAATGGCGGCATGACCGAGCTGCCGGCGACGACTCTCCGGCGGATCGAGATCGGCGCCGCGCGGTTCGAGGACGTGCCGGCGCTGATCTATGATTGCGCCCCGCTGTCCGCCCACCTCGGCGTGAAGATCGATGGCGTGCTCGGCTTCCCGCTGTTCCGCGAGATCCTGCTCACGCTCGATTATCCCGGGAGCCGGTTGCTGCTCCAGCCGGCCAAAACGAACGCGCTCGTGCCGGGCACGGTGATCGGCTTCGACGACCGGAGCAAAGTCCCGCTGATTCAAGTGCGGCTCGGCACGCGCAGCTTCGTCGCGCTGATCGACTCCGGGAGCGATTCGGCCTTCAGCCTCAATCCGGTCGGCCTGGCGCCGCAGTTTGCCGCGCCCCCGCGGACCGGGGCGACGGTCGGCACGATCATTGTCGGTGACCGCGTGGAGCAGATTGGACGGCTGGCGGAGCCCCTCGCGATCGCCAACCATCTCTTCGATCGCCCGATCGTGAACCTGACGGACGAACTGTCATCCGTGGGCGGCGGCATGCTCCGCCACTTCACGGTGACGTTCGATCAGGAGCACAACCGGGTGACCTTTTATCGCGAGTCGCGGGAGTCGATCACGATGCCGCCGCGGCGGAGCACCGGCGTGAGTTTCAGCAAGACGCCGGCCTACTGGAAAGTCGCCGGAGTGATTCCTGGATCGCCGGCCGATGGCGCGGGCCTCCGGATCGGCGAGCTGGTGACCCGGATCAATGGCGAGCCCGTGGCCCGCTGGGATCTAAAACGCTACGATCAACTCGTGGCGACAGCCGATGACCTTGCCCTCACGTTCCTGAACGGCGCCACCGAGACGGAACCGATCCGGGTCCGGGTCTTCGAGCTGGTGCCGTGAACGAATCCGCAGATTTCACGGATGGCCGCGGATACCCCCGACTCGCCCCTCATCGGCGAGCATCTGCCCGCCATCTGCGGATAGTCAGTCACGAGTTTCCCGCGCCCAACCAAGCCGGGCTCTGGGAAAGCCTGCGGGCCCGCGCGGCGGGTTGATCGGCCCGGCGACCCGCCCAAATCAGATCGCCGGCTTCACGAGCAGCAGGACCGCGAGGAAGTGGCAGGTGCTGCCGCCGAGAACAGCGGTGTGCCAGAACGCGTGATGGTAGCGCAGTTGCTGCCAGCGGTAGAAGACGGCCCCGCCCGCGTAGCAGACGACTCCGGCGGCCAGGAGCCAGAGGCCGGGGTTTGGCATCGAGGATACGATCGGCTTCAGGGTCACCACAATCAGCCAGCCCGTGGCGAGCAGGGCGACCGGCGCCCCGTAACGATGGCGGCCCGAGAAGAAGAGCTGGAAGACCGCGCCGGCGACGCAGAGTCCCCAGATGGTGCCGAACAAGGTCCAGCCCCAGGGCCCGCGCAGGTGGGTGAGGAGGAACGGCGTGTAGGTACCGGCCACGACGAGGAAGATCGCGGCATGCCCGAGCCGGCGGAAAAACAGGCGCCGCCGCGGGCTGTGGGAAAGGTGGTAGAGGGTGGAGGCCGTGTAGAGCGAGAGGAGCGTCAGGCCGAAGACCGAGAAGCTGACGACGTGCCAGGCATCGCCCCGCATGCTCGCAAAAAAGATGAGGAACGTCAGGCCCGCCACGCTGGCGATGGCGCCGAGCCCATGCGTGACCCAGTTAGCGATTTCCTCGCCGCGGGTGTACGTGGGCGTGGTCGCGGCCTTCTCGGCGGACTCGCGGCGGCGTTTCTGAATCGCGGTCTGCGCGACCTCATCGAGCCAGCGAATGAACCGGCACGGCCGCGGCGCGACGAAGTTTTCCTGGTGCCACTCCTCGCCTTCGGCGTAAATTGTGCGTGGCATCAGGCAGGTGCCAAAAGCCCAATCCGCCATGGGCAGGCCGAGGAAGCCGGAGACGGACTCGTTGCACTCGATCACGGCGTGATGGCGCAGGTGAAAACTGTAAATCTTGCGCCAGAAGCCGCCCCACACGCGGTGTTCCATCAGCGGCAGCCAGATGTCGAGGGTCCAGTGGTTGATGGCGTGCCAGACCTCGTAGATCGTGAGCGACGCGGCCATCGTGATGAAGCCCATGACAAACCAGGGGTACGACGGCAGCAGCCAGTTCAGCAGCATCATGGCGGGGAGCATGAAAAGCGTGAAGCCCGCGAGAGAATACCAAGGGAAGAACGAACCCTCCTTCTGTTCCGGACCGAGGATGGGAAATTTGTTTTCGACCACCATAATGCGGCGACCGTCCTTCATCTGGCCGCGTCCGATGCGGGTCAGCGCATGATGGAGCGTGTGCTGCCGATACAGCCGGCCGAGTCCGGGAATGGCCGGCAGGTGCAGCACGTAGCGATGGAAGAAGAACTCCATGAAGCACGTGGCCATGCTCAGGCTCAGGAACACGGCGACGGCCTTCCAGAGCGGAGCGGCGAGCTGGGTGTCCCACACAGACGGAGCCGCCCACCACAGGCCGGCGAACAGCACTGCCAGCGTGGCCACCACGGTGAAGGCAAAGAGCGGCTTCACCTATGTGAATAAAAAAATCCTCGAGATCGTCGAGTCTGAACGGGATGAATCGGTC
>CAINHV010000484.1 GCA_903848965.1 uncultured Opitutia bacterium
CCAGAATCCTCCCGGAAATGAGCGACCCACCAATCCGGCTGCGCCCTCCCTGTCATTTCGACCACACATGGGACGCAGCACGCTTCGCCCCCTACGACGTTCGCCGTTGGGTGTGCCCCCACGATGCCTTCCTTCCGCGGTTTCCCTTCACGCCCTTCGCGGCTTCGCGTAACCCTCCGGCAAATCCCCCAAGGTCGAGCCTGACGCCCGGAGCGCCGGCAGGCGTGATTCACGGGCCGATATAGAACCGTTCCGGTCACCCCGCGAACGCCTTCACCGCCACGCCCGCGGCGGCGAGTTCCTGCCTCAGGCGCTGCGCGAACGGCACCGCGTTCGAGCCGTCACCGTGCAGGCAAATCGTGTCCGCCCGAATTGGCCAGTCGCTGCCGTCGGTGGCGCGCACGACACCGTGCCGCACCATCCGCAACACCTGCGCCACCGCGACGACTTCATCGGTGATGAGAGCACCCGGCTCCGATCGCGGGGTCAGCCGGCCATCACGTTGATACGTGCGGTCGGCAAACACCTCCTCGGCCACGCGCAACCCGCGCGCTCGGCCGGCCGCAGCGAGTTCGCTGCCGGAAAGCGCGAACAGGATCAGATCCGGCCACCGACGCGCGAGTTCGCCCGCCACCGCTGCGGCGAGCGCAGGGTCCGCCGACACCTGGTTGTAGAGAGCGCCGTGCAGCTTCACGTGCCGGAGCCTCGATCCGGCGACTTCGGACAGTTGATCCACCTGCGTCAGGACGATCCGCGCGGCTTCCTCGGGCGTGATGGCCCGCTCCTGCCGCCCGAAATTCTCCCGATCGAAATAGCCCGGATGCGCGCCGATGCCGACGCGACTCGCGAGAGCCAGCTCCACCGTCTCGATCATCGTCTCGAGGTTTCCCGCGTGCGCACCACACGCGATGCTCGCGGACGAGATCAGCGGCATCAGCACGGCGTCCTGGCCGGCGCCCTCGCCGAGGTCGCAGTTGAGATCGATCTGCTTCATGTCGCTTCGTGGAAGGGCGAAGGCCGGCGTCATCCCAACTTCTGCGCGAGACCTTCCCTCAACATCGCCAACGCCTGCTCGCGCCCGCGGGCGTGTTCGCCGGCCTCGGCCAGCGAGACTTCGCGAAAAAGGATCACGTCACCCGGCCGCAGTTGCGCCACGAGTGGCAGGTCCACCGCAATGACGTGGGCCACCTGCGGATAGCCACCGAGGGTCTGCGCATCCGCCAGAAGTACGATCGGCTGCCCGTCTGGCGGCACCTGGATGGTGCCCGGCACGACGGCCGACGAGGTCAGCTCGGTGGCGGCGTTGCGCACCAGGGAGGGCCCGCGCAAACGCACGCCCATGCGATCGGCCTGAGGCGTCACCGTGAATTCGACGTTGAAGAACCCGGCGGTAAACTCGCCGGCCTGCGCGCCGCGCACGACTCGGATCACCGGTCGCGCCGAATACGGCGGCACGATCCGTTCGTCGATGTGCCAGTGCGCCGCCACGCTGCGCCGGACCGGCACCACCGGCAGGCGATCGCCCGCTCGCAGTACGCGACCCGCGTGTCCGCCGAGGCCCGAGCGGACATGCGTGCTGCGGCTGCCGAGCACCTCGGGCACCGCGATGCCGCCGGCCACGGCGAGATAACCGCGACACCCCCGCAGGGCTGGACCCAGCCTGAGCGTGGTGCCCGCGGGAATCAGGGTCGGCTGCCAGCGCGGCAGGCCGGCGAACTCGGCTCCGCCCAGCGCCACCACGGTGTCACACTCAAAGGCCAGGGTCGGACCATACAACGTGCATTCGAGGCCCGCCGCCGTCTCGGCATTGCCGACGAGCAGATTCGCCAGCCGCAGCGCGAACCGATCCGCCGCCCCGCTGAGGACCACGCCTTCCGCCCGGTACCCGGTTCGACCGAGGTCCTGCACCGTCGTAAACATCCCGGGCTCGATCACGTCGATGGCCCGCTGATCCGCCGTGAGCGGTGGCGGCGCCATTTCCTGCTCGCCGGTCGGCGGGGAAAACTGCCCGGCCGGCAACTCGACAAATCGCACCCGGTCTCCCGCCCGGAACAATGACGGTTGCGCCCGCGCGGGATCGAAGAGGCGAAGCGCTGTGCGGCCAATCAGGTTCCAACCGCCCGGCGATTCCAGCGGATAGACCCCCGTTTGCGCCCCGCCGATGCCCACGGATCCGGCGGGCACCTCGCGGCGCGGCGTGGCGCGACGCGGCGTCGCAATCGCCGACGGCAGGCCGCCCAGGTAGGCAAAGCCCGGCAGGAAGCCGATGGCATGGACCAGGTAACTTCCGCCGGCGTGCAGTCGGACGACCTCCGCGGGCGTGAGCCCATGCTGGGTCGCGACCGACTCGAGATCGGGTCCGAAGTCGCCCCCGTAGCCCACCGGAATTTCGATCGTTCGCCCGGATTCCGGAATGAGCGTTCCCCTCGTCTCGGCGCAAATTTCCGCCACGTCGGCGCGCACCCGCGCGAAACCGCCGGCGGCGATCCAATCATAATAAACGGTCACCGTCGCGAAGGCCGGCACCACGTCAGTCACACCCCGCAGCTGCCGCCGCTCGATCACCGCCGCCAGCGCCCGCACCCGCGCGACGATTAGCTCGTCCACCTGGTCGGCCATCGTCACCACGACAGCCGAATCGCCCAAGGGGGTGAGCTGCATGACCGTTGATCTGCCGGCCCGATCCGGATTGGCCAAGGCTAAAGCCCGGTGCCGACGGGCGATGACGTCGCGGGCGCAGAGCCGGGCGCGCACGAGGCCCACCCCTACAAAGCTTGCGCCACGAATTACGGGCGTCGCGAAATACGGATGTCGCGAGATGCGGGCGTCGCGAAACCCGGGCGCCACCAAATACGTTGTAGGGGCGTGGCTCGTCCACGCCCGG
>CAINHV010000485.1 GCA_903848965.1 uncultured Opitutia bacterium
AGTGGCACGGGTCTCCCGACCCGTGAATCAGGATCTCCCCGGGTCGGAAGACCCGTGCCACTCGGGGGCTTCGGCATCAGTCGTGCCGCGTAGAAACGATACGCCGCCTCATCGAGGTTCAGGTAACCGGGATCGCGCGTTCGCGTGAGGAGATCCTCGATCGTCTGCCGCACAGCTCGGTTCTGCCCGATGAAGTCGAGCGGGAACGTCACGGTGTCGTTCACGAGCCCCTCGCGAATGAAGATGTCGGTCGCCTGCGCGGGATCGATTTTGCCGAAGCTCACGGCCCGGCTCTCCAGCTCGAGTCCATAGAGCCGGATCCGCTGCTTCGCCATCACGCGCCCCTTCTCCGCGTCCCAAAAAGGCTCGCTGTGCGCAACCCGCGCCACGTGCGCGCCCAGTTCAATCGCCCAGGCCGGATCGAGCCGTGCACAGGTCCGCGCGTAGAGCCGCGTGGTTTCCATGATCTCGGACGACATGATCCAGCGGGGCACCTTCGACGGCCGCGCGGGCGCCCCGGCCGGGGTCTTGGCGGGAGCCCGCTTCTCCTCGCGCCGAAAAAGCACCGAACCGGGAAAGAGCACGACGCGCCGGTCGTGGGTGGCCTTGAAGTTTCCGTTCTCCTCGTCGTAGTGCGCGATGTTGCCGAGCAGGCCGGCGAGGATGCTGCGATGGATCGCGCGGTAGCCCGGGGTGCCGAAAGCCAGCGGATCCTGGTTCACGGGTTCGGACTTGTGCCGCGGCTGCCCGCCGGGCCTCGGCTCCGGCCGCGGGTTCGGATCGGCGCCCGCCAGCGCGGACGTCATCCGGAAGTCGTCCCGCTCACGCAGCACGTCGAGGAGCTGGCTGTGGATGTCGCGCCACTCGCGCATCCGGGTGTAGCTGAGAAAGTGATCGCGGCAGAAACGCCGCAGCCGGGCCTGCGACAGCGACTCGAACTCGTCGTGATACGTTTCCCAGATCTTGAGCAGGGTCAGGAAATCTGAATCGGGGTGAACAAACCGCCGGTGCGCGGCGTCCGCGATCTGCTGCTTCTCCAACGGGCGTTCGCGCGGATCCTGGATGGAGAGCCCCGCGGCAATCACCATGACCTCGCGAAGCGCCTTCTCCGTCCGCGCCTGCAGGATCATCCGACCCACGGTCGGATCGACAGGCATCCGGGCGAGTTCGCGGCCGAGGGCCGTCAATTCCAACGATCGAACCCGAACCACGGGGGACGCTTCCACGCTCCGCTCATCGACCGGCTCCTTCTCCTGACTCCTTTCCCCCGCTTCCTCCTTCACGATCGCCCCGAGTTCCTCGAGGAGCGCATAGCCGGCGCGGATCGACTTTGCGGCGGGCATGTTGAGAAACGGGAAGCGCTCGATCTCACCCAGGCCGAACGCCTTCATCCGCAGGATCACGTCGGCCAGGTTGGCGCGCTGGATCTCCGGCTGCGTGAAGCGGGAGCGTTCGAGAAAATCCTTCTCGGAATAGAGGCGGATGCACACGCCCTCGGCCACGCGGCCGCTGCGGCCCTTGCGCTGATCAGCACTCGACTGCGAAATCTCCTCGATGGGCAGGCGACGGGTGCGGGCCTGGGGCGAATACCGGCTCACCCGGGCGAGCCCGCTATCGATCACAAAGCGGATGCCGGGGATTGTGAGCGACGTTTCGGCAATGTTTGTCGCGAGCACGATCTTTCGCCGCGACGTGGGCGCAAAGACGCGCTGCTGCTCCGCGTTCGACAACCGGCCGAACAGGGGCACGAACTCGCAATCGCGGAGCCGTCGACCCTCCAGCAGTTCGCCGATTTCACGGATGTCGCGCTCCGCCGGCAGGAATACCAGGATGTCGCCCGAGGTGCTCTCCCGCACCACGCGTTCCACGGCCGCAACGACGCCGTCGATGTAATGCAGCGCCTCCGCCTTTTCCGCCTGATGCGCCGCGCGCTCGACAGCCTGCGCCTCCTCGTCCACGGCTTCCTCGCCCGGTGACAGCGCCCCTGCCGCGGTCCATTCGTCCGCTCCGTCGAGCGGCGCATAGATGACCTCGACCGGAAAAGTTCGGCCCTCGACCAGCAACACGGGCGCGCCGTCGAAGGCCGCGCTGAATGCCTCGGTGTCAATTGTGGCCGAGGTGATGAGGATCGAGAGGTCCGGCCGCTTGAACCGCAGCGTGCGCAGGTGGCCAATCAGGAAATCGATATTGAGCGAACGCTCGTGCGCCTCGTCGATGATGATGGTGTCGTAGTCCCGCAGCATCGGATCGCCCTGCACCTCGGCGAGCAGCATGCCGTCGGTGAGGAACTTGATCACCGTCTGCGGCGTGGTCTGGTCGTTGAACCGAATCTTGCAGCCGACCTCGCGGCCCCAGGTGACGCCAAGTTCCTCCGCCACGCGCCGGGAAATCGAGAGGGCCGCCACCCGCCGCGGCTGGGTGCAGGCAATCCGGCCGCGCGTGCCGCGTCCGGCCGCGAGACACATCTTGGGCAACTGCGTGGTTTTGCCGGAGCCGGTCTCGCCGGCGAGGATCACGACCTGGTTGGCCTGGATGGCCGCGGTGATTTCCTCTGCGCGCGCGCTGATCGGCAACTCGGCGGGAAAGCCGAGCCGAAAAGGAAAGGAGGAATTGGAGCCTGCCGCAGCCACCCGGCGAAGATTGTGGCTCCGGAACCGGAAGCAAACCTTCGGCACTTTCGATTTCGGATTCTCGATTTTAGATTTCTTCGACGGAGCCACCTCCACCACGGGCGGTACTGTTTGATTCGGCGCCCGTCATTGGGGCCGACTTCCGCAATCGAAAAGCGAGAATCCAAAATCGAGAATGGCATTGTGCTTCCCGCCGCGCGGCGGGATGAAGAACCCTTCATGCAGCAACCGCCACTCCTGCCTCGCGAGACCCTGCTCCGCGTCCTGCGGCTCGCGAAGCTCGACGGCTCGACCATTCTCATCATCTCGGGCGCGTTCGCCTTGCTGCATGCGATGGGCGGCGACGTTTCCGGCGCGATGGTCGGCCTGCTGGTCGCCGGCGCGGGGGCGATCGAGCTGCACGGTGTCGGCCAGTTACACGAAGGCGAACCGCGCGGCATGGACTGGCTCGTCGCCAGTCAGTTGGTCCTGCTCTTCTCCATTCTCGCGTATTGCGCGGTGAAGCTTGCCCAGGTCGATATTCCGCCCGTGCCCGATGCCCTCGCACCGATGATCGACGCGAGTGCCGAGCGACTCGACATGACGCGGGATGAATACCTGCGCTTCATCCAGCGGCTGAGTATTCAAATCGTGGCCGGCATCTCGATCCTCTACCAGGGCGGCATGGCGCTCTATTACCATCGACGCCGCCTCCCGGTGCGGAAAGCGCTGCAGGAAATGGCCGAGGATTCGCTGGGCGGGATGTAGGGCCGGCGCCCTTCGGCCAACTCAGGGCCTTTGGCTGCATAAACCGTCTGGCCGTGAGCCTGTCGAACGGCTTGTCGCCGGGCCCAGGACCGTGCGGCCGAACGTCGGTCCCCGAGTGGCGCCGGTCTCCGACCGGCGTTGGATGATCCGGCGATCCGGTTCCGCCAGTCAGAGACTGGCGCTACTCGAACCGGCTCGACCCTCTCGCACTTGCGCCGACGTCTTCCGCGCCTAGCGTCCGCGAATGTCAAAGGAGCGGTACATCGCCGCCAAACAGCGTTGGGCGGAAAAACAGAAGGCGCGCGGCATCGTGGCCCGCGCCGTGGCCTCGGCTGAGCGGCTCCCCCCGGGCCAAAAGCTGACCACGGGATTTCCGGTCCTCGATCTGGGCGTGCAGCCCGACATCCCGCCAGCGGACTGGCGACTCAAGATCGACGGACTCGTGGCCAGGCCACAAACGCTCACGTGGGATCAATTCCATGCCCAGCCGCAGGTCGACGACGTGAGTGACTTTCACTGCGTGACAACCTGGAGCAAATACGACTGTCGCTGGCAGGGCGTCGCCTTCACGACCCTCTACGAGTTGGTCCAACCCGATCCGAAGGCGCAGTTCGTGTACTTCAGCAGCTACGACGGCTACTCCACCAACGTCGCGCTCGCGCAGTGCCTCGATGACGACGTGCTGGTGGCGACCTCCTTCGATGGTTCACCGGTCTCGCGGGAGCATGGCGGCCCGGCCCGCGTGATTATCCCGAAACTCTACGCCTGGAAAGGGGCGAAGTTCGTCAACGCGATCACTTTTCTCGCCGAGGACAAACTGGGTTTCTGGGAAGTCCGCGGCTACTCGAACACCGCGGATCCGTGGACGGAAGATCGCTACGCCTAGTTTTTCGCGGTGCGAAAAACTACTCGTTCCAATTCTCGAAGAGCTCCACTTCCTCCGGCGAAATCTCGTGCACCCGCATCAACCCCGCGGTGACGGCGGCGGCGAGGAGGACCTGCAACGAGAACCGACCCTTGACCACCGCGTCCCAGGCGAGTGGCAGGATCTCTCGGGGATAGATCGCGGCGAGCGGTTCGAAAAAATCTCCGCGACGGCCGACGGCTCCGACGCCCGGTTCACGCGTCTTCAACAGGACGCGAAACCAGTCCGGCGTCATCCGGAGAAGATCGATCGCAAGGACCGCGAGCCACGGCTGCGTGCAGCGCTCCAAACCGGCCGTGAGGCCGACGATCGGTCCGCCTTGCGAGAGCGCATCGTGCACCACGGCGGTGAATCCTTTCGCCTCGCGCGCCCACGGCTGCTCCGGACGCGCCGAGAGAAATAGCTCAATGGCCCCGGCGGCGGCGAGCACCTCACGTTGGCGCTGCCAGAGCGGAACACCCTCGACCTCCAGCAGGGCCTTGTCGCTTCCCATCCGCGTCGATCGACCCGCCGCGAGGAGCACGCCCGCGAACGGCGGGACGCGGCGGTCAGGCGACTCATCGACCGGGGCACGAGTGAACGGCATGCGCGAACGCTAGCCCGCGGCATCGGACCCGCGATGCGAAAACGGGGGTGCCCTACCTGGCCCGGCGGCGAGCGCCGGCCGTACAGGGAACGAACAGCGTCGGCGTTACCGGAAAAATTCTCCGGTTGTAGGGCTGCCGCTCGCCGGCAGGCCCAGCGGATCGGGGTTCGGGGCATCCGAGCGATCGGCGTAGGATTTTGAACAGGAAGATCGGGGAGTTCGGGAAGCCGGTGGATTGGAACTCTCTCCCCGATCTTCCCGGCCTTCCTGTTTAATGCCGGCTTGGTCCCATTTGGTTGCGGCTCCGCCGCGCTCTGCATTTTTGCGGCCAATGGTTTGGGCGGATTCGCGAGGTCCTGCCGATCCGTCTTAGGTCCGGCGGATGGGAGTTCCGTCTCGAAGGGCCCGGCGGCAAGCGCCGGCCCTACATTCGACCACCGCCGTCCATCTCGCGCCCCTGAAAACCCGTTCGACAACCCGTCCGGCCCCACGCAGCCTGCGCCGTCATATGGCCGAGTCCAACCGCCCCCTCGCCAACCGGATTCTGATCGGACTCGCGATCGGCGTCGCCGCCGGGTTGCTCACGCTGCTGATCGGCCGCTTCTCCCCGGGCATCCTGCCGGTGATGCGCAACGTCTCCACGCAGGTCCTCGATCCCTTCGGGCAGATCTTCCTGCGGATGCTGTTCTTCGTGGTCGTGCCGCTGGTCTTCGCCTCGCTCGCGACCGGCGTGCTCCAGTTGGGCCGGCTCGATCAACTTGGTCCGCTGGCGGGCCGCACGTTCTGGCTCTTCTTCCTCAACATGTCGATCGGTGTCGGCCTCGGGCTGATCATGATGAATGTGGTCCAGCCCGGAAACAACCTGGACCCCGCGACCAAGGAACGCCTCCTGCAGGAATTCGGCGGCGCCGCGCAACGCCACATCGCCGCCGGCGCGGGAAGTCCGACGCTGAGTTTCACGACCCTCGTCGAGATGTTCATGCCCCGGAATCTCCTTGGTGCCGTGGTGGGCCACACCAACACGACCATCGGCGACATGCTGCCGCTGATTCTCTTTGCGATCCTCGTCGGTGCGGTGGGCACGCAACTCGCCGAGGACCGGCGGCGGCGGTTGCAGGAGTCCCTGGAGACGGTGAGCGAACTGATGACGGGCATCGTCAACTTCGCACTGCGTCTCGCGCCCTATGCCGTGCCCGCGATGATCTACAGCGTGATCGTGAAAATCGGCGTCGATATCCTGATCGCGCTCGGGGTGTTCGTGGTCGGGTGCGTGGCCGTGATGCTGCTCCATCTCTTCGGCACGAT
>CAINHV010000486.1 GCA_903848965.1 uncultured Opitutia bacterium
CGTTTTGAAACGTGACGCGGATGATCTCGCCGAAGCCGAGGGTGACAAGGGCGAGGTAATCGCCCCGCCGCCGGAGCGACGGGATGCCGACAGCGAGGCCGGCCAGCGAGGCACCGAGGCCGCCCGCGGCGAGCGCCCCGAGGAAGAAAATCTCTTCCTGGAAGGAGGAGGCGTCCGCGCCAACGAGCCGGGGCCCGAGGTGCAGGCTGACCGCCGCGGCCGTGTAGGCGCCGACCGACATGAAACCCGCATGGCCGAGGGAGAACTGGCCGGTGTAGCCGTTCACCAGGTTGAGCGAGACGGCGAGGATGATGTTGATCCCGATCCCGATCAGCACATCGAGGTGATAGGGATCGATGCGGTCGGAGAAGTGGGACAGGCCGAACGCGGCGAGCAGCGCCACGAGCAGGGCGAGGTGCGGCTTGGGCATCAGACTTTCTCCACCGTGAACTTGCCGAGCAGCCCGGCCGGGCGGAACAGCAGGATCGTAATCAGAATCGCGAAGGCGATCGCGTCCTTGTAGGTCGACCACTGGCTGCCGCCGATGAAGGTCTCGACCGTGCCCAGAATCAGTCCGCCCAGCGCGGCGCCGGGGATGTTGCCGATGCCGCCCAGGATGGCGGCGACGAAGGCCTTGAGGCCGGGCATCACGCCCATCATCGGATCGATCGACGGGTAGTTGAGCGCGTAAAGGATGCCCCCGGCGGCGGCAAGGGCCGAGCCGAGCCCGAAGGTGAAGGAGATGACGACGTCGTTGTTGATCCCGACGAGTTGGGCGGCCTTCGGGTTCAAGGCCACGGCGCGCATCGCGGTCCCCATCTTCGTGCGGTAGACGATCAGCTCGAGCGCGACCATCAGCAGGACCGCCACCACGATCACGATCACCTGGTTGGTGGAGACCACGACCGGGCCGAGGTGAAAGGTGCTGACCGGAAACACGGCGGGGAACGTCCGTGGGGCGGCGCCGAAGAAAACCTGGCCCGAGTATTCGAGAAGCAGGGACACGCCGATGGCCGTGATCAGCACGTTGAGGGTGGGGCCGCCGCGCAGCCGGCGATAGGCCAGCCGCTCAATCAGCATCCCGAGCAGGGCGCATCCCGCCATGGCGACCGTGAGGACGATCAGCCCGCCCCAGATGGTGCCCTGCGGCAGCCGCTGGCCCATGTAGTATCCGATGAACGCCCCGACCATGAAGACGTCGGCATGCGCGAAATTGATGAACCTCAGCACCCCGTACACCATCGTGTAGCCTAGGGCGATCAGCGCATAGATGGCGCCGAGCGAGAGGCCGTTGAGGAGTTGCTGGAGGAATTCGGACAAGGGGGGTGAAAAAGTTGAGAGCTGAGAGTTGAGAGCTGGGGTGGCTGAGAGATGAGAGTTGAGGGTTGAGAGCCTTCAATGGCGGAGTGACCTCCGCAAGCCGCTGAGCATTCGGCTGATTTCCTCCGCTTGCCTATACATGTGGTCGTAGTCCGCCTTGGCGAGAAAGTCCTCGTTCTCGGCGATTTTCATCTGCGTTACGACCTCGTAGAGCGAGCCGCACGCATAACCTGCAAAATCCTGCCCAGAGGTAACCACGAACACACAAAGGCACGAAGCGACCGAGCCGGCTTGAGCCAGGAAAGCGCGATTCCGATTCCTGGATTCAAGGCTTCGGGCTCAAAATAAACTAAATCCAGACAGGATTCCAGCCTGGCTAGGGAGGACAAGCCCGGCGGCCAGCGCCGGCTCTACATCAACTGCGCTATCCCTACTGAGTTGGGGCGTGAGCCAAAGGTACTCTGACGCCGGAAAACTTCGGGTACGTCTAGAATTCAACCCTCACGGCGCGACTGTCTCCACGAACTTGAACACCCCGTCCTTGATCGTCACGACGACGGCAGACTTCGTGGCGTTGCGCTTGGCGTCGAGGGTGGTGTTGCCGGTCACGCCGGCGAAGTCCTTGGTGGCGGCGAGGGCGTCGCGGACCTTCGGGCCGTCGGTGGACTGGGCCCGCTTGATCGCGTCGGCGAGCACCTGCGCGGAATCGTAGCTGAGCGCGGCCATGGCGTCCGGCACCTCGCCGTTCCAGCGCTGCTTGAATTTCTGGATGAAGGTGGACACCGCCGGGCTCTGGTTCTCCGGGGAATAGTGCGTCGAATAGTAGCAGCCTTCGACGGCCTTGCCGCCGATCTCGATCAACTGCGGGGCCTCCCAGCCGTCGCCGCCGAAGAGCGGGATGGTGAGTCCGAGGTCCCGGGCCTGTTTGCAGATCAGCGCCGCCTCGGTGTAGTAGCCGGGAACGAAGATTCCCTCCACGCCCGCCGCCTTGATCGCGGTAAGCTGGGCTTTGAAATCCTTGTCGCCCTCGGAATACTTCTGCTCGAGAGGGATGATGCCGCCGTCACCGGTGAAACGCTCCGTGAAATACTTGGCCAGGCCGACGCTGTAGGCGGACGAGACCGACGTCAGGACCGCGACCCGGCGAATCTTCAGCGTGTCCTTCGCGAACTTCGCCATCACGACGCCCTGAAAAGGATCGATGAAGCAGACCCGGAAAATGTAGTCGCCCGTCTCGGTGACTGCAGGGTTGGTTGAGGACGGCGAGATCTGGGGAATGCGGGCGGCCTGGCAAATCGGGGCGGCCTCGAGCGAGCGGCTGGACGCGACCTCGCCGAGGATGGCGACCACCTTGTCGCGGGAGATGAGCTTCTTGACGATCGTCGCGGATTCGCCGGGCCTCGACTGGTTGTCCTCCGAGACCAGTTCCAGTTTGCGGCCGAGCACGCCGCCGGCGGTGTTGATTTCCTCGATGGCGAGGACCACGCCCTTGTGGGACGACTGGCCGAACGCGGCTTCCTTGCCGGTCAACGAGGCGAACTCACCGACCTTGATCGATTCGGTCGAAGCGCCGGAACCGCCCGCGGGGGCCGGCGCCTTGGAACAGCTGGCGAGGACTAAAAGACCGGCGGTGACGCCCGCGAGCAAAGAGGACCGAAGGGAGAAAGTCATGGAGAGGAAGACGGTTTCCTGAGCGCGTGAGACAACAAAGGCGCCGGGGCGTTTTCAACCCTGCTGTTTGGGCTTTGCGCTCGGGTGCGGGCGGCGTTTGCTGGCGGGGTGAACACGTTCGATCGGCACCTGCTGCGGGAATGGCTGCAATTTCTGGGGCTGGTCCTTGCGAGCACCTCGGGGCTGCTGCTGATCCAGGTCCTCTACGACAAGTTCCAGGACCTGAGGGAAATCGATGCGAGCATGTGGGAGATCTCCCAATACATCGCCGTGACGATCCCCAGCTTCCTCGCGGTGGTCCTGCCAATCGCGCTGCTGCTCTCGCTGCTCTACACGCTGGGGAAGCTCCATCGCGCGAACGAGTTCACCGCGATGCGGAACGCCGGGATGGGGTTCCTGCGGCTCACCGCGCCGATTTGGGTGGTCGGCGTGTTCTGTTGCGGGCTCACCTGGTGGCTCAACACCACCATCGTACCCTGGTCGGTGGAGAGCTCCGAAGCCCTCTTCGATCATCTGCGGTTCCGGCATGAGTCGAAGTCCACGCGGCGCGATCGCATCGGGGTCGTTTACAGCGTCGCCTTCGACAACCGGACCGATGGGCGCCTGTGGTTTTTCAACCGTTACAGCCAGTTCAACGAGCGGGCGTACGGCGTGGCCGTTTCGATCCTCGACGCGAAGCGACGCGAACACACCCGGCTGGTGGCCGCCGAGGCGTGGTTCGATCCGATTGCCCGCGGGTGGGTGTTCAAGGATGGCCGCGAACTGAGCTTTCTGCCGGAGACCGGGGAACAGATCGACTCGAAGCCGTTCGCGCAGAGATCGGAAGCCGGGTATCGCGAGGACCCGCAGCGCATGCTGCTGGTCGACCGTCGTGCGGTCGATTTGTCGCTCCATGAGTTGCGGGAGATCATGACTTACCTTGAGGCTGAACGCAGCCCGAAGGTCGTGGCTTACGCAGTGCGCTTCTACGGATTGATCGCCGACACGATTGGGCCGCTGATCGTGATCGCGATCGCGATTCCCTTCGCGATCGCCGGGGTGCGCGTGAATCCCGCGGTCGGCGTCTCGAAGTCGATCGGCCTGTTCGTGCTCTATTATCTCTTCACGAATTTCGCCTCGTCGCTCGCAACCAAGCAGATCGTCGAGCCCGTGGTGGCCGCCTGGCTGCCGCATGCCTGGATGGCGACGCTGGCGGCGTGGTTTTTCGCGCGGCTGAGGTGAGGTGGACGCGCAGGACGCGGGCCCCCAGAGCCCGAGCCGTTGACCAGATGGACAGGAATCGGGCGCAGGATTTTACAGGATGAAGGCCTCCCGGCCTCCGGCTCCATCCTGCCTGCCATCCTGTGAATCCTGTCCAACTCCGGATGCCTGGGTTGAGTGGCATGGGTCTCCCGACCCATGAATTCGATTCGGCTTTCCGTACGATCCGCCCGGGTCGGGAGACCCGTGCCACAGGGGGACTTGTGCATGATCATCCCACCCCCGATTTTCGCGGCACAAAGCACCCGGGGCGGTTTCTTACCGGGGGTCGGATTTTAATTTTCGTCGAATCGACTGAATACACCGCCCGGGAGGGCCGTCTCATCCACGCAATGAAAACACTTCTCGTCGCAGTTTCGCTCGCGGTGGCCGCCGGCACAGCCGGGACGGCCCACGCACAAGTCTATCGCCCGTCGACCACAACGGGTGCGGTGCTGGGTGCCATCGCCGGTGGTTTGATCGGCGGACACAACGGGGATCACTGGGCCGGAGGCATCGCCCTCGGGGCGGTGGCCGGCGCGGTCGTCGGCTCGGTGGTCGATTCCCAACGCGTTTATCAAACGACCCCTTCGCCGGTCGTCTACGGACAGAGCCAGCCCGTTTACACGCAACCCGGACAGGTGGTCTATGGCCATCCCGGTCAGGTCGTGGTCCAGGCCCCGACCGTGCCGAACGCGCCGATGGTGGCTGACGCCCCCACGCTTTACACGAATCCCCCGCAAATCGTCCACGCCCCGCCGCAAGTGGTCTACGTCGAACAGGCCCCGCGGGTCGTTTACGTGCAGGCTCCGCCCCGCGTGGTCTACGTCGAGTCGCGTCCGTCCATCATGATCGGCTTCGGTCCGTCTTACGGTCCGCGTTTTTACGGCCCGAACCACGGCCATCGTGGTATCGGTAGCGACCGCGGTCACGTCCGCGGCCACGGTCGCCGGCATTGAGCCCGACTCCAGGGGAAACTTGCTGCCCGCCGCGGATTGCCGGGGCGGGCTTTTTGGTTTTTCGCGCGGCGAAAAACTAACTCCAGTTGAAATTGAAGCTGACGCTGATCCGCTCCTCGGTGACGCGATTGGCCGGCACCTCGTGGCGCAGCCAGCTCTCGAAGAGGATCACGTTTCCGGCTTCGGCGGGATATGTGATGTGGCGCAGGTTCTCGCGCCGGGCGGCCGCGAGTTTCGGGGGCGCCGCCATGAATTTGCTCAGCCGG
Organism: uncultured Opitutia bacterium; assembly: GCA_903848965.1. Lineage (GTDB taxonomy): Bacteria > Verrucomicrobiota > Verrucomicrobiia > Opitutales > Opitutaceae > ER46. The sequence continues at coordinate 5,456 of CAINHV010000486.1, forward strand.
GGATCCTCGAACTTCAATCCGGGGCAGCCCTTGGGTGTCGCCACATAATAGGTGCCGCTGATGAAGGAGAGCGGATGCAGGTGCAGCGAATGGGCCGCGGTTTCCGGCATGATGTTGACCCAGAGATCGGTCAACCGGATCGCCCGGCCGCGCAGGTCCATGTCGAGTTCCCGGGCAAACGAGCGGACGTGCCGAGTGAGCTTCTTCTCGAGCGCGGCGAAGGTGCTGGAGAAGCGGTGGAGCTCGTTCATCGAGGCATAACTCGTGTAGCCGCCCGGATAGTTTTTCGCGGACCAGCGCCGCCCGGCAGCGTCGAATTTGCGGAGCCGCCGGCACTCGTCGGCGAGTTCGGTGTTCAACCGGGTCAGGCCGGTGGGCTGCAACGGCTCGCAGTAAATGTAGGTCGGGAACCACGCACGCGTCGGCATGCCGTCAGTCCGCGCTGCGTCCGACGAAGTGTGAAGATTAAAAATGGGAGGCGAGCCTGTCTGAAGTAGCATGGGTCTCCCGACCCATGA
>CAINHV010000487.1 GCA_903848965.1 uncultured Opitutia bacterium
CGACCCGCTGCGGCCGGGCCAGGGCGACGATTAATAGCGCGAGTCCGGCCAGCCCGACCGCCGCCGGCCAGCGGGCCGGGCCGCTCAGCGAGGGCCGATGCCACGCCGCCGCGAACGGCACGAGCAGCACCGAGATCCGCCGGCGACCGCGCAGCCAAATCACCAGCGGCAGCGCGAGCAGCGCCAGGAGCCAGAGCGGATCATGGAAGGCGAGCCGGGTCATGGTAATTGCGAGTGGTGAAAGCCGAAGGGCGAATTCCGAGTGCCAAATGCCGGGCCTTGGAGGCCCGCGATCAAGCGATTGGCGTTCGGGCCAGATCTTATGGTCGACCGACGAGAAATTCCACTCGCTCCTCGCCATTTGGCATTCGGCATTTTCATCCGCGGGCCCCCGATTTCATCCGGGCGTGGAAGAAGCGCACCAGCGCATCGAGGCGATTTTCCTCCGTCGACACGATCAGCCGCGACAGCGGGTCGGGAAACAACGACTGCCAGACGCTTTCCCGCTCGGCATTCCAGGCGGCGTGGGCCTCCCGTTCCGCGGCATTGCCTTCGAGCGTGACGAGCCGCGCCGCCGTCGGATCGTAGGCCGCGATGGTTTCGCCGCCCGGGAGCGCGCGCTCCCACGGATCGTCCACCCGGAAACCCATCGTCTGGTAACGGCGCTGCAGGACCGGCCAGCCTTCCGGCGCCGGGCTGCCGCGTTCGTCGCGCGACAGGGGCGGGAAATCCCCGAGCCAGATCAGGATGCTGTGCTTGGGCGCCGCCCGGGACAGAAACCGCCACGGCAGGCCTGTCGGCGCGGCCGTCGGATCCGGGGCCGGCTGTGCCAGCAGAGTCGCCGCCAGATGCATGATCTGGCCGCGGCCGCGGACGGGTTCACGGAACAGATTGCCGTTCGGCGACGCGTGAACGAAGCCGACGCGATCGCGGTTCACCGCGCCCAGCAGCATCACCAGACCGGCGATCTCCAGCAGCGCCTCGCGTTTCGATTGCGCGCCCGATCCGAAGTGCAGCGAGGGCGAATCATCGAAAACTAGCAGCAAGGTGACCTCCCGCTCCTCGACGAATTTCTTGCGGTACGGCTCCCCGAGTCGCGCCGTGACGTTCCAGTCGATGTCGCGGACGTCGTCGCCGAACTCATACTTCACGACCTGATCGAACTCCATGCCGCGGCCGCGAAACGCGGAGCGATACTCGCCGCTGAGGACGTTCTCGACCGCATGGCGCACGCGCCATTCGAGCTGGCGGAGAATCGCGAGCGGCGAGGCGGACGGGCGGAGACTGGAGGCGATGGCCATCGGGACTTGCCGGAGTGCGTCCGAACTCAGTCGGCTGCGGGACAAGGCGGAGCGGACAAAAGGTGCCCGATCATTTCGGCGGGACCGGCGTGCGCTCGAGGACCTGGGTGACGATGTGGTCGGTCGTGATATCCTCGGCCTCCGCCTCGTAAGTCAGGCCGATGCGGTGCCGCAGGACGTCCGGAGCCAGCTCCTGGACGAGCGCCGGCGAGAGATAATCCTGGCCGCGCAGCCAGGCCAGCGCGCGGCCGGCCTGGTAAAGCGCGAGCGAGGCACGGGGCGACGCGCCGAACGTGAGGTAGCGCTTCGAGCCGTTGCCGTCCTTTTCGGCCAGGGCCCGCGTGCCGCGGACGAGGGCGAGAATGTAACCCTGCACGGCCGGCGAGAGATGAATGCGATCAACCTCGGCGCGCAGGTCGAGCAGTTCGTCGCCACTCGACACGGCGGCGAGCGCAGGCTGCTTCGTCATCTGGCCCCAGCGCTGCATCATCGCGGACTCCTCCTCGGCGCTCGGGTAGCTGACGATCAACTTGAACAGGAAACGGTCCGTCTGCGCCTCGGGGAGCGGATAGGTGCCTTCCTGCTCGATGGGATTCTGCGTCGCCATCACGAAGAATGGCTTCGGCAGCGGATGGGTCTGGCCGCCGATCGTGACCTGCCGCTCCTGCATGCCCTCAAGCAGCGCGCTCTGCACCTTGGCAGGGGCGCGGTTGATTTCGTCGGCGAGGACCAGGTTGGCGAAGATCGGGCCGCGGTGGGCGGAGAACTCACCGGTCTTGGGCTGGAAGATCATCGTGCCGACGACATCGCTCGGCAGCAGGTCGGGCGTGAACTGGACTCGCTCGAACTGGACACCGAGGGCGGTGCCTAGGGATTTGACGAGCAGCGTCTTGGCCAGGCCGGGCATGCCCTCGAGCAACACGTGGCCGCCGGCGAGGAGCGCGACCAAGAGTCTTTCGATTACGGCCTCCTGGCCTATGACGGCCTTGCCGATTTCATCGCGCAATTTCTGGGACCAAGCGGGACCTGTCATCATGTAGGGAAGGGGAAGCGGGAGAGGCCGGTTTGACTCGGCAGGTTGGGATAAGTTTCGCTATTAGAAAAGGGGCGCGGATGGCTTTACCAACTCAAATCGATGCCCGGCTCACCGCCCTCGGCGTCCGCAGTGCCGACGTTGACGAACGCTTTGTGCGCGGGACCGGTCCGGGCGGGCAGAAGATCAACAAGACCAGTTCGACCGTCTGGCTGCGGCACCGGCCGACCGGGGTCGAGGTGCGCTGCCAGCGCGAGCGGTCCCAGGCCGCCAACCGCGAACTCGCCTGGATCGAGCTGTGCGGGAAACTCGAGCAACGCCTCCGCGACGCCCGCGCCGCCGTGCAGCAGGAGAACGAAGCCGACCGCCGCCGCCACCGCCAGAAGTCCCGCGGCCAGAAGGTCCGGATGATCCAGTCGAAGAAACACCGGGCCGGGCACAAGGCGAAACGCGGTCGGGTCCGGGACGAGGGGTAGGCGACCCGGTGCCGGCAATAAATGTAGGGCCGTCGCCGGTGGCTGCGAGCGTGACCGAGTGGCTCAGGTGGCACGGGTCTCCCGACCCGTGAAGTGCATTCTGATTGTAGATCACGGGTCGGGAGACCC
>CAINHV010000488.1 GCA_903848965.1 uncultured Opitutia bacterium
GGCCGTCCCACCATCGTCCTCGAAATGAGCGCGTGCTTCGTGCCTTCGTGTCTTCGTGGTTAAACTGTCTGCAGCCCGGCCTCGGCTCGTCCTCGGATTGCCTCTGTGTTCAAACCGGATCGAGCCGGGGTTGAGCCTGAAGCCAGGAAGCATTCAACCACCGAGCACCGAGACACCGTCGGCGTGCCGATCGCCAGTCTCGGTTGGAAATGGCTCAGGCCGACCGGCTGCTAGGCCAGCACCGGATAGTCGGTGTAGCCGCGCGCGCCGGGGCTGTAGAACGTCTTCGCGTCCGGCTCGACCAGCGGCGCCCCGGCGCGTACGCGGGCGACCAGGTCGGGGTTGCTGACGAAGTGATGGCCAAACACAACCGCGGCGGCTGTTCCGGTGGAGACCGTCTGCGCGGCTTCGGCCGGAGTGTAGCCCATGCCGCACAGCAGTGCACCCTTGAAGGCACTGCGCGCCGCGGTGACGACATCGCCCTTTTGCAGACCGAAGAAATCACCGCGCATCAAATCGAGGAAACCGATGCCGCGCTGGTCGAGCTGGGCCGCGACGTAACTCGTCAGCGCCACCGGGTCGCTGTCCTTCATCTCGTTGTAGCTGTTCAGCGGAGAAATGCGCACGCCGACCCGACCGGCGCCCCACACGGAGACGGCCGCATCGACGACCTCGAGCAACAGTCGCGCGCGGTTGACGATCGAGCCGCCGTAGGGACCGCCGCGCTGGTTGCTGCCGTCGCGGAGAAACTCGTCGAGCAGGTAGCCGTTGGCGCCATGCACCTCGACGCCGTCGAAGCCGGCGAGTTTGGCGTTCTCCGCGGCGCGGCGGAAGCCGGCGACAATGCCGGGTAACTCATCGTCACGCAGTTCGCGCGGCGTCTCGTAGGGCTTCTTACCTTGCGGCGTGTGCGTCTCGTCGTTGGTGATGCGCAACGGGCTCGGGGCCACGGGCTGCGCACCGTTGTTCAACAGCGAGTGGCAGGCGCGCCCGCCGTGCCAGAGTTGCGAGAAGATTTTTCCGCCGGCGGCGTGAACGGAATCGGTGATTTTCTTCCACGCGGCAACCTGGGCGGTGGAGTAGATGCCCGGCTCGCGGCCACCAAAGGCAGAGTGCCCCTCGATGACCATGGTCGCCTCCGTGAGGATCAAGCCGGCGCTGGCGCGCTGGGTGTAGTAGGTCGCCATGAGGTCGGTCGGCACATGGTCGGCGTCGGCCCGGCAGCGGGTCAGAGCCGCCATGACGATCCGGTTGGGTAGCGACACCGAGCCGAGGGATACGGGAGTGAAAAGGGAATCGTGGGTCATGAGTGGTGGTGAGACGAGGAGCGCCAACGAGAGGAACGAACCGCCAAAGCGCAAATCGGTGCCAACGTACAAGGTTATCAGCGGAGTGCGCAGCTTCCGATTCCTGGCTTCCTGGTTTCAGGCTCCAGCTTGATCGATCGATCAGGAGTTGAGCCTGAAGCCAAGAATCAAAGAAGGCTTCCGAACCATTTAGAGGCTGTCGTGCACTTCCTGTCGCCTGGAGGGCCGAGCTCCGTCGAGGCCGATGGCATGGCTTCACGAATTCGGACTCGGGGGACCTCGTCCCTCCAATTGTCCGCATCGGTTTCACATCAGAAGAGGTGCACGACACGTTCTAACCACCGAGGCAACGAGACAACGAGGAGGGCGCGGCGGCTCCCACTCACGCGACTGGTCCGTGGATCACCTCGGCGTAGCCCTGCCCGTGCGGGCAGGGA
>CAINHV010000489.1 GCA_903848965.1 uncultured Opitutia bacterium
CCGGCCTCGGCGGAGCTCGGCCCTCCACTTTAATTGCGGCTTCGCCGTGCGGTGTCCCTTCCGTCACTTAAACCTCGGCGCCAGCGCCGCGTGAAGCTCCCGCACCAGCTGCTCCGTCGTATCCCAGGCGATGCATCCGTCGGTGATCGACACCCCGTAGCGCAATTTGTCCTTCGGCTGGGGGAACGCCTGGCTGCCGGCTTCGAGGTTGCTCTCGATCATGGCGCCCATGATGGACGCGTTTCCCGCGGTGACCTGCGCGAGCAGTTCCCGCATGACCTCGGGCTGCCGATCGGGCTGCTTCGCAGAATTGTCGTGGGAGCAGTCGACCAGGATGGCCTTTGGCAGCCCCGCCTTGGTGAGGAGTTCCTCGGTGCGGGCGATGTGCGTCGGCGAATAGTTCGGGCCCGTCGCGCCGCCGCGCAGGACGACATGGCAGTCGGGATTGCCGCGCGTAACGATGGCGGAGGCCGCGCCGTCGAGGTTGATGCCGAGGAAGGTGTGCGGTTGGCCAGCCGACTTAATCGCGTTGATCGCCGTCGTGATCGAGCCATCGGTGCCGTTTTTGAAGCCGAGTGGCATCGACAGCCCACTCGCCATCTGGCGATGCGTCTGCGACTCCGCGGTGCGGGCGCCAATCGCGGACCAGCAAATCAGGTCGGCAATGTACTGTGGCGTGATGGGATCGAGCAGCTCGGTCGCGGTCGGTAGGCCGAGGTCGAGGACCTCGCGAAGAAACGTGCGGGCGGTGCGGAGCCCGGTGGCGATGTCGTGGGTGCCATCGAGGTGCGGATCCATGATCAGGCCCTTCCAGCCGACGGTGGTGCGGGGCTTCTCGAAGTAGACCCGCATGACGATCATCACGCGGTCGGACACCTCGGCGGCAAGTTTCGCGAGTTTCTGGGCGTAGGCGCGACCGCCCTTGAGGTCGTGGATCGAGCAGGGACCCACGATGAGCAGGAAACGCTTGTCGTCGGTGAAGATCAGCCGGTGGATTTCGCGGCGCGTGCGCGTGACGAACTCGGCCTGCGGATCGGTCTTGGGCAGCTCCGCGAGGAGCTGGGCCGGCGACGGCAGGGCTCGGGTCTCGACGACATTGAGGTCGGAAGTTTTCTGCATGGCTTTAGTCCTCGCAAAAAGCTCGTTCGAGCACCGATGAGCAAGCTCCATGTCTGGCGTCGGGCCGGACCCGCACGGACAAGGGTGCGGCGGTCCGGGTAGCATGGGTCTCCCGACCCATGAAATCGGGTCGGGAACGGGTTCCACGGGTCGGGAGACCCGTGCCACGCGCGTACACCGATCGATTCAATCCACGCGTCGATAAGTCCTTTGTTGGTAGTACCGCCTTGAGGCGGACAAAACGGGCGTGCACGAGGCACGCCCCGACGAAGATCCCTGTAGGGGCGTGGCTCGTCGTCCATCGGAGGGACTTTCGGATTCGATGTCGGAACGTGGGCCCCGGGGGCTTTTGGCGTGCCAATCAAAAATCGAGACTCCAAAATCGAAAATTCCACTTTTCCCATGAAGACCCATCGCATCGCCACCATCCCCGGAGACGGCATCGGCCAGGAAGTCGTTCCTGCCGGCCGTCAAGTCATGGAAGCCCTGATGAAATCGGATTCGAACCTGCGATTCGAATTCACGGACTACGACTGGGGCGCAGACTACTACCGGAAGCATGGCGTCATGATGCCGGCCGAGGGCCTCGATCAGTTGCGGGACAAGGACGCGATCCTCTTCGGCTCGGCCGGCGACCCCGGCATCCCCGATCACATCACGCTGTGGGGGCTGCGGCTCAAGATCTGCCAGGGCTTCGATCAATATGCGAACGTCCGGCCCACGCGGATCCTGCCGGGCATCGACGCACCGCTGAAGCGCTGCACGCCGGCGCAACTCGACTGGGTTATCGTCCGCGAGAATTCCGAGGGCGAATACTCCGGGGCTGGCGGCCGCGTGCATCAAGGGCATCCCCTGGAGGCCGCGACGGACGTTACGATCATGACGCGCGCCGGCGTGGAGCGCATCATTCGTTATGCTTTCCGGCTCGCGCAGTCGCGCCCGCGGAAGCAGCTCACCGTCGTCACGAAGTCCAACGCCCAGCGCCACGCGATGGTGATGTGGGACGAAATTGCCGCGACGATCGCGAAGGAGTTTCCCGACGTGAAGTGGGACAAGGAGCTGGTCGACGCCGCGACGGCGCGAATGGTCAACCGTCCGGCGAGTCTGGATACGCTGGTGGCCACGAACCTCCATGCTGACATCCTGAGCGATCTGGCGGCGGCGCTGGCTGGCAGCCTGGGGATCGCGCCGACCGGCAACCTCGACCCGGAGCGCCGTTATCCCTCGATGTTCGAGCCAATCCACGGGTCGGCTTTCGACATCATGGGCCAGGGCCTCGCCAATCCGATCGGCACGTTTTGGTCGGTCGTGATGATGCTCGAGCATCTCGGCGAAAACGCCGCCGCGGGCCGGCTCATGGCCGCGATCGAGGCCGTGACCGCCAATCCTGCACTGCACACCCGCGATCTTGGCGGCAGCGCCACCACGCGGCAGGTGACTGACGCGGTGTGCGCGGCGGTGAGTCGCGCGTAGTCGGGCAGACACGCGCGGCGCGAACTGACACACCCCGTCGCTGCGCGCCACCCCTCTCGAGCCGGAACCATTCAGTTCAACCACAAATGGACACG
>CAINHV010000490.1 GCA_903848965.1 uncultured Opitutia bacterium
CAGACGGGCCGCCCCTCGGTATTCGGCATTTGGCGTTCGGCATTTGGCATTCCAACGTTGCCTGCCCCGGACCCGCGTCCCTTGTCTTCCTCCATGGCCGAACGCGTTCGTCTCGAGATTTGCGTCGATTCCGTTGAGTCCGCCCTCGCCGCCGAGGCGGGCGGCGCAGATCGCGTTGAGCTTTGTTCCGCGCTGTTCGAGGGCGGGCTGACGCCCGGCGCGGGATTGCTCAAGACAGTGCGCGATCGGGTCAAGATTGGCCTCGCCGCCATGGTCCGCCCGCGCGGCGGCGATTTCTGCTATTCGGCCGAGGAGGTCGCCGCGATGGAATACGACATCGGCGTCGCGAAGGATCTCGGGGCCGACATGATTGTCCTCGGGCTCCTGAACCCGGACGGTTCAATCGATGCCGCCCGCACCGCGAAGCTCACCGCGCTGGCCCGGCCGCTGCCGGTCACGTTCCACCGCGCCTTCGACATGACCCGCGATCCCTGGGAAGCGTTCAACACGCTGATCGATCTCGGGGTCGATCGGTTGCTGACCTCCGGCCAGGAAGTCACGCCCGTCGAGGGCATCGAATTGATCGCCGAAATGGTGGCCCGCGCCGGCGAACACCTGATCGTGATGCCGGGTGGCGGCGTGACGGAACGGAATATCCAAAAACTGCTGACGCAGACCAAGGCCCGCGAAATCCACAGCTCGGCCGGCGGCCTGCGCGACAGCCGGATGACGTTCCGCAATCCCCGCGTCTTCATGGGCGGTCAGGTCGGTCCGCCGGAGTATGCCCTCAAAGTCGCCCGCGAGGATCGCGTTCGCACTTTCCGAGGTCTCATCGGCTAGTGTTCCAACTCGCTTAACTTGCCCCAACCTCCCCACCCATGAAACGCCTGCTGCTGCTCTGCGTCCTCGCCCTCCCTCTCCCGGCCGCCGAGCCACTCCGCCCGCTCGACAACTATGCTGGATGGACCTTTGCCGATCCCTCGGCCTGGCGCTGGAGCGGCAACGACCACTTTCGGACCCTGACGCTCCAGAAGCAGCAGGAGCACAAGCCCGCCGTCCGCAGCCCTTTCAACCTCGCCTGGCTCAGCCGCCCCGACCTGAAGTCGTTCACGCTCACGGTCGAGGCCCGGCTCACGAAGTTCGATGCCGCGAACAATGATCTCTGCATCGCGTTCGCGCGCCAGGACGACACGCACTTCTATTACGCGCACCTCGGTGAAACGGCCGACGGCGTGCACCATCAGATTCATGTGGTGGACAATGCAGATCGAAAAGCCATCACCGCCACGCGCACGGAAGGCAGCCCGTGGCAGCCGGGCCAGTGGCATCGGATCCGGGTGACACACGACACCGAGGCGGGAAAAATCGCCGTGTATTTCGACGACCTGTCCAAGCCCGTCCTGACCGCCGAGGACAAGCGATTCACCCACGGCACGATCGGCCTCGGCTCCTTCGACGACACCGGCGAGTTTCGAAATCTGGAGATTACTCCCGGCACGCCCTGACGGGTCCTGTAGCCGTTAGAGCTAAAGTGCGGCTGCGCGGACGTCGTGGGCGCGCACGAGGCACGCCCCTACAATTCGTGGGCGGTACAAAATGCGTGTAGGGGCGTGGCTCGTCCACGCCCGGATGGCTACGGCATTTTTCGATGCCCTCCCAAGAGCAGAAACCCATGAAGCGTTCCTGGCTTCCTGGCTTCAGGCTCAAACCGCTTGGTTCGTTAACGCCCGGAGCTATCCGCCGCCGGCGCCCGCTCCGACCCGAAAAAGCGCCAGATCGCATACGACACCACCATCGTCGCCAGGAACGTGACCAACGCAGTCGTTGCCGAGTCATCGGCCGCGAGCGAATAAATCGCGGCGACGATGAAGTTGGGCAGCAGCGTCGCCGAAAAAATTCTTCGCACCGGCACCCCCGTGGCCGCCGCGACGATGATGGATGTCTCCGCCAGAACCGGGACACTGCGGAGGCATGCGAGCGTCAGCACCAGCCGGCGTTCCAGCGAAGTCCGTAACCGCGCGAGCTCCGCGTCGGGAAAAAACTTCGGCGCCAGCCGCCCCACCGCCCCGCGGCCAATCCACGCCGCCGCCAGCACGCCGAGCGTCATTCCAATTGTCCCGCCCACGATTCCGGCGACCCAGCCCGCCTTCGCCGCCAGGTACATGATCACCAGGGTCGCCGGCACCGGCGCCACCGAGTCGCACGCGAGCAGCGCGATCGCGATCAGCGTGAGCGCACCCGCCTGCTGCTGCCGCGACTCCAGCAACGGGAGCACATACGACTCCCCGAGGATCACGAACGGCACGACCACCAGCGTGACGACAAAGACCACGAAAAGACCGGCGCGAAGAGTGCTGGGAGAAATCGATTTCACCGGCGAAGCAAGAACCCGAACGAAGCCCGGAAGTGTGCTTCGCCCACCATCCGGTGCAAGGCCGTCTCGATTTCGCCGGTCGGGCGTGGAAGAGCCACGCCCCTACACGCATTCTGTCACCACTTTGTAGGGGCGTGCCTCGTGCGCGCCCACGACGTCCCGTCGACTACCCCTCGACTCAAACGACTCCTATCGATCGAAGTACGCCTTCAACTCCTTCGTGTCCTGCGTCCGCGTCATCGCCAGCATCAGCAACACGCGCGCTTTCTGGGGCGAGAGGTTGTCGGCGTGGACGCAGCCGATATTCACGAGTGAAACGCCACTGCCCTTCGCCGCATACAACGGCAGCGTCCGGCCGGTGTATACCCGCGTGCTGACGACCACGGGGATGTTCTTCGCCCGCACTTCCTCGATCGCCTCGAACATCGCTCCGCTCACGTGACCGAGACCCGCGCCGGCGATCACGAGACCATCGAGCCCGCCCCGCTCGAGCAGCGCCCGAATCAAACTTCCATCCGCCCCGGCGTAGTGCAGCACGATCTCCACCCGGCCAAGTTTCGCCGCCGGCTCGAGAGCAATCGTCTGCCGCCGCGTGGGCGCACGGTAAAAGCGCACGCCCTCGTCCCGCACATAGCCGAGCTTGCCAAACTCGAGGCTTTGGAACGTCCCTACGTCGAGCGTGCTGGTCTTCGTCACCTCGCGCGCGGCGTTGATCTCGTCGTTCATCACGATCATCGCACCCTTCCCCACCGCCTCGGGCGAAACGGCGACGCGCACGGCGGACAGCAGGTTGCGCGGCCCATCGGTGTCCTTGATCGAGGCCGCCCGCTGCGCGCCGACCAGGATCACCGGCTTCCCACTCGTGACCGTGAGATCAAGAAAGTACGCCGTCTCCTCCATCGTGTCCGTCCCATGCGTGACCACCACGCCGGCAAATCTCGGATCCGCCAGCACCTCATTGGTCCGCTGTGCCAGCTTCCGCCAAATCTCTGGAGTCATGTCGGAGCTGCCGATGCTGGCCACCGGTTCGACCTCGATGCGGGCCACCTCGTTAAGTTCGGGAACCGCCTCGACGAGTTGGGCGCCGGACAACGCCGGCACGAAGCCTTTCTGCACGGGATCGTAGCGGCTCGCGATCGTCCCTCCGGTGGTGAGGATCTTCACGAGCGGGAGTTCCGCCGCGACCAGGTGACCGGCCAAAATCGCGAGGCCAAGCGAAAGCAGGACGAGTCGAATAGGCTTCATGCACCCAGTTAGTGGCACGGGTCTCCTGACCCGGGAAGTGCTTTCGTCGCGGTCGAAGTGGCGACTGCTCCGACCACCGCCGTCCCATCTGGCGGACAACCGAGCCACCCACCCCGCCCTTCGGGCACCCCTCTCCAAGAGGGGATCTGATCGCAGCGCATTTCCAAGATCCCCGATCGAGTGCCGAGCGAAGCGACACACAGACCGGATCTCGTGATGCGCACCAGCGCATCACGAAATCGTGTCCTGGATGGGTGGCGCGCAGCGCCGGGGGTGTTGTGCTGGCGAAGTTGAGTCGGCGGCTGTGGCCGGGGACCGGCGGACGACGAAAGGTGAAGCGCAACGACTCCCGCCGGTCAGAGACGCGGCGCTACCCGGACCGGCCGGGCGCCATGATTTTCCCGTTGAGCCGCGCGCCGCTTGGAACCACTGCTTGCTCATGAACGCCCCCCGCACGTTTTCCCGCCGCGAGTTCCTTGCCACCTCCGCCGCCGCCCTGGTCGCCACCCGCTTCGCCCAGGCCGCCACCGCCCCCGCCGAACCGATCATCGATATTCACCAGCACGTGAACTACGGCGGAATCCGCGATAAGGATTTCAACGAGATCATGCCCGGGCGGACCAACGATCAGCTCCTCGCCCACCAGCGCGCCATGGGCGTGACGAAGAGCATCCTGCTGCCCGCGGGCCGGCCGGTGAAGCGCCCGTCGACGCTGAATGGTTTCGCGATGGGACTGCAGGGCACCTGTGCCACGAACGCCGACTGCATGGCGCTCGCGCAGAACAATCCCCGCGAGTTCGCCTTCGGCGCGGCGGAAGTACCCGACCTCGCCGACGCGCCCGCCGAGATCGAGAAGTATCTGAAGAGCGGCGCCGTCGTGATCGGCGAACAGAAGTTCAGCGTGGCGTGCGACTCCGCCGAGATGCAGAAACTCTATCAACTCGCGGAGGCCTACAATGTCCCGATCCTGATGCACTGGCAGGTCGGCAGCTACAGCCACGGGCTCGATCGCTTTCACACCATGCTGAAGAAGTACCCGAAGGTGAACTTCATCGGCCATGCCCAGACTTGGTGGGCGAACATCGACCAGGCCTGCGACAACAGCGAACAGAACCTTTACCCCACCGGCAAAGTCACACCGGGCGGCTGGTCGGATCGTTACCTCAGCGATTATCCGAACATGTTTGGCGATCTGTCGGCCGGCTCCGGCGAAAATGCGTTCAAGCGCGATCCAGAGCACGCGAAAGCGTTCATCAGCCGCCATCAGGACAAGCTCCTCTTCGGCAGCGACTGCACCGACTATCCCGGCCAAGGTCGCTGCATCGGCGCCGCCCAGATTGCCCAGATGCGCGCCTGGTCGCCCAGCAAGGCGGTCGAGCGCAAAATCCTGTTCGAAAACGCGCAGAAACTGTTCCGGTTCTGAGGGCCTTCCCGCCGTGGTCTCGGTCGGTGCCGGCGCAGCCGACCGGGGGGCCGGTTTGCGTGGCACGGGGCTCCTGACCCGTGAATCGCATTTTGCCCAAGCCGCATCGCTCCCGCCGGAATATCCTCGGCGCGCCGATCTCTCACCGAAAACAACCATGCATCCGCTCTACATCATCGTTCGCCGTCTCATCGCCACGACCTCCCTGCTTCTCCTTGGAGCGACCGCCCCCGCCGCGGAAATTCCGACCGTGGATTCGCGCGCGCCGGACTTCACCCTGTCGACGCTCGACGGCAAAACCGTCCAGCTCAGTCACCTCGCCGCCCAGGGCCGGGTCGTGCTCGTCGTGCTGCGCGGTTTCCCCGGTTACCAATGCCCGGTCTGCGATCGCCAGGTGAACGAGTTCATTGCCGCCGCACCCGCATTTGCGGCCGCGAAGACCCGCGTGATCTTCGTCTATCCCGGAGCCGCCGATGGCCTGAAGGCCAAGGCGGAGGAGTTCCGGACGATGAAGGGCCGGACCTGGCCGGAGGCCTTCCTCTACGCGCTCGATCCCGATTTCCAGATGGTGAACGCGTATGGACTCCGCTGGGACGCGCCGAAGGAGACGGCCTATCCCTCGACGTTCGTCATCACGACGGACAACATCATTCGCTTCGCCAAGGTCAGTCGCACGCATGGCGGGCGCTCGACCGCCGCCGAGATTCTCGCGCAGTTGCCATAGCACCGGCCACGCGCCCGGCCCGTCCGGCGCGAACGCAGTCCCTTCGTTGTCAGGCCTTGAGCCTTCGTCCCCCGAGGACGAGCGCGCCGACTCGTGCATCCCGGGCGGAATGTGACCGTCCGGCGTAACAATCCTCCGGGGGCCTGCGTCATGCACGGTGTCACGTGATTTTAAAACGACTGCCATCACCGTAATCTGCTCTCTCCCGAAACCATGAAATCCAAGTCCGTTCTCCTCCTCGCCCTGTCTTTGGGCTTCGTCGATTCGCCTTTGCTGCAAGCTCAGGATCAAGCCGAACCGGCCGCTCCCACCACCGAAGGCCGCCGCGGCAAAGGCCGTGGTCCCGGCGACGGCCCGCAAGGCCGCGACCAGATGATGAATCCCGAGGCCCGCGTCGAACAACTAGACCGCCAGCTCACCCTCTCGACGGATCAGAAGACGAAGCTCACCCAAGTCTTCACCAAGGCCCGCACCGACATGGAAGGCCTGCGTGGCAGCGGCGACGGCGATCGGGGAGCCAAGCGCGAGAAGATGCAGTCCATAATGCAGGGGACCCGCAGTGAGGTGCAGGCCGTTCTCACCGACGATCAAAAGAAGAAGTTCGAGGCCATGGGCCCTAGCCGCGGGGAACGCGGCGAAAAGGGAGAACGTGGCGATCGCCCCAAGGGCGGCGGCGGTCCCGGCAAGCGCAAGAAGAACGTCTGAGTTCCAAGGTGGTTTAGCCGACAGGACGTGGTGGGCGCGCACGAGCC
>CAINHV010000491.1 GCA_903848965.1 uncultured Opitutia bacterium
CGAATCTGATCATTCCTGACGAAGGCGTCGACGGGTTGGTGATCTCGCTCGGCCAGGAAGCGTGGGCCACGTTCGATCCCACGGGCGACGGACGCGTGCGGGTGGGTGCCGGATTGCGGTTGAAGAATCTCTGCGGACTGGCGGCGAAGGCGGGTCTCGTGGGCTTCGAATTTCTCGAGGGTATTCCGGGCACGGTGGGCGGGGCGCTGCGGATGAATGCGGGGGCGATGGGCGGCTGGATGTTCGACGTGGTCGAGGAGGTGCGGCTGATGCGGATGGATGGCGAGGTAGTCACGCTGCCGCGGACCGCGCTGCAGGTGGATTATCGTCACTGCGCAGAGTTGCTGCACGCGATCGCTCTCGGCGCGGTGCTGCGTCCGGCGGCCCAGACGGATACCGACACGGTCCGCCGGCAGATGGACGCCTATGCGCGGAAGCGGCATGAATCCCAGCCGCGCGAGCCGAGTGCGGGCTGCATCTTCAAGAATCCCACCGGACATTCCGCCGGCCGGCTGGTCGACGAGAGCGGGCTCAAGGGCGAACGGGTGGGGGATGCGGAAGTCTCGCCGGTGCACGCGAATTTCATCGTCAACCGCGGCCGGGCTACGGGCGCCGACGTGCTAGAACTCGTCCGGCGCGTCCGCGCGCGGGTGCGTGAAGCCAAGGGGGTGGACCTGCAACCGGAGGTGCTGCTTTTCGGCAAGCGCTGGGAGGACGTGTTGTGATTTTCGATTTTGAAATCTCGATTTTCGATTCTTCGGGCACCGGTATTCGGAAGCGTTCCGCCGTGCTTTTTAAGGAAGGATGTTTTCACCTTTGAGCCTCCGGCGTCGGCAGGAGCCGCAAAGTCCCGCCCGCTGCAAATGCGCGACTCCGACCGAATCGAAAATCGAGAATCGAAAATCCAAAATCCCATGCCCGATCCCATCATCGCCGTCTTTGCCGGGGGCACCTCTGGCGAACGCGAAGTCTCGCTTGGTTCGGGGCGCGCCTGCGCCAGTGCCCTGGCGGCCTCTTTTCCCACGCGACTGTTCGAGATCAACGCCGATGCGCTGCCGGCCGGCTTGGATCCGGTGCGGCACGTGGTCTTCTCGACGCTCCACGGGACCTTCGGGGAGGACGGCGGGATGCAGCGCTTGCTCGAGGCCGCGGGCGTGACGTACGCCGGCTGCGATGCGGCGGGCAGCGCGCTCACGATGGACAAGGCGGAAACGAAGGCGGCGGCTGCGGCCGCGGGGCTCGGCGCGATTCCCGGTCTCGTTTTCCCAGCGGCGCAGAAACCGACGGCCGACGAGGTCGTGGCACGGTTTGGCGAGCACGTGGTGGTGAAGCCCAACGATCAGGGCAGCAGCCTCGGGTTGTCGGTGGTGGGTACCCGGGCTGGCTTGGTGTCCGCGTTGGCGGGGATCCGGCATGGCAATTGGATCATCGAGCAGCGGATTTTCGGCCACGAACTCGCGGTTGGCGTCCTTCACGGCCAGGCGCTGGGCGTGGTGGAGGTCTGCCCCAAGTCGGGTGTGTACGACTATGCGAGTAAGTACACCAAGGGCCTGACGGAGTACCTCGCGCCGGCGCCGCTCGCGCCGGCGATGACCATTCGCGTGCAGCAGGCGGCGGAGATCGCGTTTCGCGTGTGCGGCTGTCGCGATTACGCGCGCGTCGACTTCATGCTTTCGAAGGAAAATGAACTTTATTTGCTGGAAATAAACACGCTGCCCGGCATGAAAGAGACCAGTCTGCTGCCAATGAGCGCACGCTGCGCGGGACTGGATTTTGTGGGGTTGGTTCGGGAGATGGTTTTGCCTGCGTGGCGGCGTTTTCACGCGGCGACGCCTGCCCATCGCATGTGAGTAACGACCTCGTCAACGCCCCCGCCACGCGGAGCTGGAGAGACATCCCCCAGCCGGTGAAAACCCGGGCGATGTCGCGCGGGGGTCGCTGGCGCGTCATGACGGCTGGGGCGCGGACGGCTGCTGGGATCACCGCCGCGCTTGGGCTGGCCTGGGGCGTGTGGATGCTCGTCGGTTCTCTCGCTCAGGATCCGCGTCAGATGCCGGCCGTGGCAAAGGCGATTCCGGTCAAGGCTCCCGAGCTTACAACCAACGGCGTCCTCGGCCGCGACTGGCTCGCCCGCCGGCTCGCATTGCCGCGGCAGGCCTCGCTGATGGAACTCGACCTCGAGGGTCTGCGAGCCCGGCTGCTGTCCGATGGCCAGGTCCAGACCGCGACGCTGACGCGTCATTTTCCGGATCGGTTGATCGTGGCGGTGTCGGAACGGCTGCCCATCGCCCGCGTGATGGCCGATCGGAACGGCCAGCAGCAAGCGCTCCTTGTGGCCCGCGATGGCGTGGTGTTTGCGGGTGAGGGACATGACCCGGCGTTGGTGAAAAAACTTCCGTGGCTCGACGGCATCGCGCTTTCCCGCCGCCACGGCGAACTCCTGCCCATTGCCGGTCTGGAAGTGGTCGGCGAACTCCTGGCCCGCGCCCGCGAGGCTGACCCGGGACTCGATCCGGCGACGTCGACGCATGCGTGGCACGTCATCTCGCTCGCCCGGCTGGCCAGCGATCGCGAGATTGAGGTTCGGACGGCCGACGGGGTGACCGTGGTCTTTTCGGCGCACGGCGACTTCTTCCGGCAGCTGGCCAAGCTCGATTTCCTCTGGGAGGCGCTGGCCAGCGCGCCTCAGACCCCGGCCCGGATTGACCTGACGCTCGGCCGCGAAGTGCCGGTCACGCTGCACCTCCCTGTTTCTTCTCCGGCCCCGGCCGGGACCCGCTCGTCTCCTTCCCTTCTGAAAATCAGCCGTGAGCTCTAGATCCACTTACATCGGCGCCGTCGAGATCGGCACTTCCAAGATCAGCGTCCTCGTCGGCGAGTATACTGGTCGCGAGCTCGCCATCATCGGTCGCGGCGAATGCTCCTCGCGCGGCGTAATCAAGGGGACTGTGGTCGACTATCGGGCGGCGAGCGACTGCACCCACAGCGCGCTCGAGCAGGCCGAGCGCCAGGCGGGCGAGCGGATCAATGTCGTTTATCTCGCCCAGACGGGCGGCCACCTGGAGGGTTTCTACAACGAGGCGTCCGCGGCGGTGAAGGCGTCGGACAACATGATCGACGCGGGCGACATCCGCACCGTGTGCGAGCTGGCCAAGGGCAAGCAGCTCCCGCCGGACCGTGCGCTCGTGCATAACATTCGCCGGCCGTTTCGCGTCGATGGCCGGATCGTTCCGGGCAGCCCGGAGAACCTTGTCGGCCAGCGGCTCGAGGTCGGTTACTGGAATGTCCACGGCCAGGAGCAGCGGCTGGCGGACAACATCCACGTCATTCGCGGCTTCAATCTCGAGGTCCGGGAGCTCGTGCTCGCGAGCCTTGCGTCCGGCCACATGGTGACGACTCCCGAGGAGCGCCAGCACGGCGTGCTGGTGCTCGACATCGGGGCGGGCACAACGGATTTCGTCCTCTATCGCGACGGCGCCCCGCACACCACCGGCGTGATCGCGGTGGGCGGATCCCATCTGACAAACGATCTGAGCATCGGATTGCGACTGACCGAAGGACAGGCTGAGAAGCTGAAGGTCCGGTTCGGCCGCGCGACGGTGCAAACCAAGGACAAGGCCCAGAAAGTCTGGCTGGATGGCAATTTCGCGATTGGCGATCGGCAGTTCTCGCAACAGGCGATCGAGCAAATCACCGCGGCCCGCACCCTTGAGCTGCTCGAGGTCGTGAAGAAGAAGCTGGGTAACGCGTTTGCACCGGAGACGTGCAGCGCGGGTGTGGTCCTGACGGGCGGCACGGCCCGGCTTGGGGGAATCGCGGAGACCGCGGCGCGCGTGTTCGGCGTCCCGGTCCACCTCGGCGAGGCGCCGGCGTGGGTGAGCGAGGAAGTGCGGGATCCCGGTTATCACACTGCGCTCGGCGTGCTGTATTACGGCGTGACCGCCCGGTCCGACACCGCGGCGCCGGCCCGGCGCAGCGGCGGGTTCCTCGACAATATGAAACGTCTGTTCGTGAGCGCCTGAGAGGCGGAATCATCTCCATGAATCCCAGCGAACTTCCCCTGGAACACGCCCTCCTCACCGATCGCAATATTGCGATCAAGCTGGTCGGCGTGGGCGGCGCCGGCTCGAACGCCGTCGATCGGCTCAAGATGGAGAACCTCGAGCGGCTGCAGCTCGCGGTCATCAACACCGATTTTCAGGCCCTCTCGAGTTCACCGGTCCAGGACAAGGTTTTGATTGGGATGGGCGTGACGCGCGGCCTCGGCGCCGGCGGCGATCCGGATCTTGGTCGCGAGGCGGCGGAGGCCGATCGGGAGAAAATTTCGGGCATCGTGAAGGATTGCGATCTGATCTTCCTCGTCACGGGCATGGGTGGCGGCACCGGCAGCGGCGCGTCGCCGGTCGTGGCGGAGATTGCCGCGGAGACCGGGGCGCTCGTGATCGCCTTTGTGACGATGCCCTTCAGCTTTGAGGGCGGACGCCGGCTCAAGCAGGCGGAGGAAGGCCTGCGGGCCCTGCGTCAGGTATGCGACGCGGTGATTCCGCTGCCGAATGACGTGCTGCTGCAGGAGGCGGCAGAGAACGAGTCGGTGCTCGATTCGTTTGCGCGCGCCGACGAATGGATCGGCCGCGGGGTGAAGTCGATCTGGTCGATGCTGTTCAAGACCGGCCTGATCAATCTCGATTTCGCCACGCTGCGGCAGGCCTTCCAGTCTCGCGGGGGCAAGACGTTGTTCGGCCTCGGCGAGGGCGTCGGCGAAAATGCCGTCGCAGACGCGATCGCAAGCCTCAAGCTCTGCCCGCTCCTGCACACGCCGGAGTTTTCGCGCAAGGCGGACCGGCTGCTGGTGAATATTCTGGGCGGGGCCGACCTGACGCTGCCGAAGGTCAACGAATTGATGACCGCGATCACCGAGCAGTTCGGCCGCGAGTCGCACGTCATCATGGGAGCCGTGATCGACGAGGATCGGCCGGGCCGCGTGGAAATCTGCGTGATCGGCACGAGCGAAATGGGGGGCCGCGGGCTGCCGCCCCGGCGCCCTCTTCAGCAGGCGCGTTCCAAGACTCCCTTCGGCCGTCCGGAACCGGTCGTGGCACCCGCGACGCCCGTGACTCCGACGGAACCCGCGCGCACGGCCACGACGGCAGACGCGAAATCGGCCCCGGTGGCGCAGGATGAATTCGGCTTCGGCGAGCTCGAGATGCGCGGCCACTTCGAGAAGACCGAACGCAATCTCTTCGAAGGCCACGACCTCGACGTGCCGACCTATCTCCGCAAGGGGATCAAGATCGCGATTTAAGCCACAGTTGGGAAAGCCGGGTCCTTTATCCGGCGTGGCGCTGGTCTCCCGTTCCGTGGAATTTCCTCGCCCTTCAAGTAGGCGCCGCTGGGCGGATCGGGGAGTGGTGCCGGTCTCTGACCGGCACAGGACGGGCGTGGACCATCAATCCGCCGGTCGGAGACCGGCGCTACTTTCAGACCGGACCGGCGCAGCGCTCGAACTCTGACTCGGACCAATTTCTCCCACTCCTTGGCAAACGCGGGGGCTTGTGCATTCTCCCCTTCATGTTTGTTGACGAGTGTACCGTTAAGCTCGCCGCCGGTGACGGTGGTCGAGGTTGCATCAGTTTCCGGCGCGAGAAATACGAGCCCTGGGGTGGACCCAATGGCGGCGATGGCGGCCGCGGGGGTGACGTTGTCCTAGTGGGCGACGTCAACACCAACAACCTCGTGGACTACAAGTTCCAGCCGCACTGGAAGGGCGAGCGGGGCGAACACGGGCAGGGCTCCGATTGCCACGGCAAGGTCGGCCAGCCGTTCAACATGAAGCTTCCGCTCGGCACGGTCGTGATCGACCTCGCGACGGACAAGCCGGTGGCCGAGGTCATCGTGGACGGCCAGCAGATCGTCCTGTGCAAGGGCGGCAACGGCGGGTGGGGGAACACGCATTTCAAGACCTCCACCAACCGGGCGCCCAAGCGCGCCAACGACGGGCACCCGGGCGAGAGCGGCAAATACCGTCTGATCCTGAAGAGCATCGCGGACGTGGGCCTGGTCGGATTCCCGAACGCCGGGAAATCGTCGCTCACGCAGCGGATCACCAAGGCGCGTCCCAAGACCGCGGCCTACCCGTTCACGACGCTGCATCCGCAGATCGGCGTCATCGAGTATCCCGACGAGCGCAAAGCCGGCCATCGCCTGCTGCTCGCCGACGTCCCCGGTCTGATCGAGGGCGCGCACGAGAATCGCGGGCTCGGACACCGGTTTCTCCGGCACATCGAGCGTTGTGCCCTGCTGCTCTTCATGGTCGACATGGCCGGGACGGATGCCCGCGATCCGCGCGACGATTACAAGCACCTATTGAAGGAGCTGGAGCTGTACGACCCCGCCATGCTCGACAAGCCGCGGCTCATCGTGGCCAACAAGATGGATATGCCGGACTCGGCCGCGAACCTCGCGAAGTTCCGGCGCCGATATAAGACGGTCGACGTGCAGGAGATTTCCTGTCTCACCGGCACCGGGTTGGAGGCGCTGAAGAAAGAGCTGTTAAAGCGGGTCGCGAAGTTCCGTCGGAGTGAAAAGGCGTCGCGCGCCGCCGCCGGCTGATTCACCGTTGCGATCCCGCCATGTCGAAGGAACACCGTCCCCTCCTGATGCGCGCCAACCGCCTGTTGGGGGCGTCCCTGGTCGAGCGCAATCTCGTTAAGATCGAGGATCTCGAGACTGCGAACGGGAAGCTGATCGAGATCGTGGCGACCGATCAGCCGCGGCAAAGCACCATCCTCGGCATCCTGTCCTATGACATGAAGGTCATTAAGGAGGACGAGGTGCTGCACCATGTCGTCGAGACCGACGGGGTGGGGCTCGTCGACCTGCGCGACTACGATGTGCCGGAGGATATGAAGAAGACCCTCGATGTCGGGGCGTGCTGGGCCACGTGGTCCGTGCCGTTCGATCACGAGGAGGAATTCTATTTCGTCGCCACCGCCTATTACCTGAGCCCGGCCGTCCGGATTTTCTGGGAGAAGCAACTGGGCGGGCCGATTCTCTGGTTCGGCACGACCCTCGAGGCGGTGGCCGATTACCTCGAGAAACATGCCGCCACCTTGCCGCCCGTCGCCGGAGCCCCGGTCGCCCCGAAGTGAGGGCTGTCCGTTAACGTCCCCTTTCGCCCGCCATGCCCCTCGGTAAGATCCAACTGCAAATCGTCTCCAAGCTCGTCGAGATGAAGCGGCTCGACGCGGACCAGCGCACGGCGCTGATCGCGCGGCCGGACGATCTGAGCGGGGATGCCCTGGACAAGCTGTTGCAGGAGGAGTTCAAGATTAGTGCGTTCCAGTGTCTCGTGGCCAAGGCGCGGGCGCTCAATCTTTCGCCCTTCAACGTCGCGCACTACCGCGTCAGCCCGCAGACGTTCGAGCGGATTCCCCAGGAGTTCTGCCAGGACAACCTCGTCCTGCCGGTTGGCCAGGTCGGCGACATGCTGCTGGTCGCCTTCGCCAATCCGTTTGAGGTCACCCTCCCGACCAAGATTCAGGAGATGACGGGCAAGCCGGTCATCCGGCTTCTGGCCCGCGAGAAGGACATCCGCGACAAGTTCGCCAAGGGCCCCGAAAAGGCGGCCGGATTCGACGACGTCGTCATGCAGATCGGCGCCGAGTATGGCGAAGGTGGCGGCGAGGGCGAGCTGAAGGAGGACGATGTCAACGAGGAGTCCGGCCCCATCATCCAGCTCGCCAACCGGATCATCGAGGACGCTTATTTCTCCGGCACCAGCGACATTCACATCGAGCCCCAGGAAAAGGAAGTCATCGTCCGCAACCGGATCGACGGCATCTGCCACGAGAAGCTGCGCCTGCCGAAGAAGGTCGGGCCGGCGCTCATCGCCCACCTGAAGATCATGTGCAACCTGGACATCTCGGAGCGCCGGTTGCCGCAGGACGGACGCATCATCTTCAAGCAGTACACGAAGAAGAACCTCGATCTCGACTTGCGCGTCTCCACCGCCCCGCTGAATCACGGGGAGGGCTGCGTCATGCGTATCCTCGACAAGCAGAAGACGACGCTGCCGCTGCCGGCGCTCGGCTTCTCGGAGGAGAACCTCGCGAAGTACCGCGAATGCATCCGCCAGCCCTACGGTATGATCCTGCACTGCGGGCCCACCGGCTCGGGCAAGTCGATGACCCTCTATTCCGCACTCAACGAGATCAACACGCCCGACATCGTCATCCGCACCGCTGAGGACCCGATCGAGTACACGCTGCCCGGATTGAACCAGATGCAGATGCACCGGCAGATCGGGCTGACGTTTGCGACGGCGCTGCGCGCCTTCCTGCGTCAGGATCCCGACATCATTCTCGTCGGCGAAATTCGTGACAAGGAAACCGCCGGCATCGCGGTCGAGGCCGCGCTCACCGGTCACTTGCTGATTTCGACGCTCCACACCAACGACGCCCCGACAACTATTTCTCGTCTCACGGAAATGGGCGTGGAGTCGTTCATGGTGTCGTCGTCGCTGCTCTGCGTCTGCGCCCAGCGCCTGATGCGCCGCGTCTGCAAGACCTGCCGCGTGGCCTACACGCCGGAGGGCCGGGAGCGGGAAGTGATGGAGCGCGCGATCGGCTGGTCGGGTCAGATCTTCAAGCCGAGCCCCAAGGGCTGCCCG
>CAINHV010000492.1 GCA_903848965.1 uncultured Opitutia bacterium
CACTCTTTCCCTACACGACGCTCTTCCGATCTGCACGCCCGGGGGCGGGTGAGCAGCGCCGAACGCGATTCGCTGCTGCCGCTGGCCGAGGAAGGCCTCCGCCTGGCCCGGACCGGGAAAACTGCCGCGACGGACGTGCACGAGTGCGGTTGCCGCGATGGCAGCCGTCCGCCGTGCCCCGGCTGCCGTGGTCCCAACGCCTGATTTGCGCGCATGTCCAACGTCACTTTCTCTCCCGCGCCGTCCCCGGCCAAGGTTACCCTTGAATTCAACGACCAGATCGTCCGCCAGTTCGTCCTCGCCACCGTGGTGTGGGGCATCGTGGGGATGCTGGTGGGCGTGCTGATCGGCACGCAGCTCAATTTCTGGCAGGCCAACTTTGGCTTCGAGTGGTTGAGCTTCGGCCGCCTGCGGCCGCTGCACACCAACGCCGTCATCTTTGCCTTCGTCGGCAACATGATGTTCGCCGGCGTCTACTACTCGACCCAGCGCCTAGTGAAGGCGCGGCTCGCGAGCAATTTCCTCTCGCAGCTCCATTTCTGGGGCTGGCAGGCCATCATCGTTGCGGCCGCCATCACGCTTCCCCTCGGGCTGACGCGCGGCAAGGAGTACGCCGAGCTGATCTGGCCGATCAACATCGCGGTCGCGTTCATCTGGGTGGTGTTTGGGGTGAACTTCTTCTGGACCCTCGCGCGGCGGCGCGAGCCGAGCCTCTACGTCGCGATCTGGTTCTACATCGCGACGATTGTGACGGTGGCGATGCTCTACATCGTCAATCACCTCTCGCTGCCGACGAGCTTCACGCACAGCTATCCGCTCTTCGGCGGCGTGCAGGACGGGCTGGTGCAGTGGTGGTACGGGCACAACGCCGTAGCGTTCTTCCTGACCACTCCGATCCTCGGGATCATGTACTACTTCATCCCGAAGGCGGCGGAGCGGCCCGTGTACTCCTATCGCCTTTCGGTGATCCATTTCTGGTCGCTGGTCTTCGTCTACATCTGGGCCGGGCCGCATCACCTGCTCAATACCTCGCTGCCCGACTGGCTGCAGACCCTCGGCATGACTTTTTCGCTGATGCTGTGGGCGCCGTCCTGGGGCGGCATGCTCAACGGCCTGCTGACACTGCGCGGCGCCTGGCACAAGCTGCGCACCGATCCGGTGCTCAAGTTCATGGCCGCCGCGGTGACGTTCTACGGCATGGCGACTTTCGAGGGGCCGTTGCTGTCGATCAAGTCGGTCAACGCGCTCGGCCATTACACCGACTGGATCATCGGCCATGTGCACGCCGGCGCCCTCGGCTGGAACGGCTTCATGGCCGCGGGCATGATCTACTGGCTGCTGCCCCGGCTTTGGAACAAGCCGCTGTATTCCGTCGGCCTCGCCAATCTGCACTTCTGGATCGGGACCGTCGGCATCCTGCTTTACGTCGCGGCCATGTGGGTGAGCGGCATCACCCAGGGCCTGATGCTCAATGCCACCACCGACGGCGGCACCGTGCTGGCGTATCCGAACTTCCTCGACACGCTCAACTCCATCCGGCCGCTGATGCTGATGCGGGTGTTCGGGGGCGGACTCTACCTCGTCGGTTTCCTCATCCTCGGCTACAACCTGATCCGCACCGTCTCGGGAGCCCAGCCGGTCAACGGCACGATCGAGGTGTTCGCCGACGAGGAGCCCGCGGCCCCGCCGCGGCTCGGGATGTTCGAAACGTTCTTCAACGCGCCGGTCATCTTCACGGTCCTCGGCCTCGGCTTCTCCTGCCTGTGGATGTTCGCGTCGGATGCGTTGAGCGTCCTTGGACTCGTCGCCGTCCTCCTCTCTGCCATTCTCGCCTTTGCCCACTGGGAGGCCCGCGGCAAGGCCTGGGGCGCGTGGTACGAGCGCCTGCTCGTGAACTCGCTGCCCTTCACCATCCTGACCTTCATCGCGGTCGCCGCCGGCGGCCTGATCCAAATCATCCCCACGGTGGTGGCCGGGCAGGTTGCGCACGGGGACGACCGGCAACAGTCGCCCTACACGCCGCTCGAGCTCGCCGGCCGCGACATCTATGTGCGCGAGGGCTGTTACAACTGCCACTCGCAGATGATCCGTACCCTGGTGCCGGACGTGCTGCGCTACGGCGACTACTCGCGGCTCGCGGAGTCGCGCTACGATCATCCCTACCAATGGGGTTCCCGTCGGGCCGGCCCGGATCTGGCCCGCATCGGCGGCAAGTATCCGAATGTCTGGCACGTCCGCCACATGGAGGATCCCCGCGCCATTTCGATCGGCTCGAACATGCCGGCTTACCCGTGGCTCCTGACCAAGGACACCGACATCGGCGCGCTGCCGTCCAAGCTCTCCGCCCAGCGAACCCTCGGGGTTCCGTACCCGAACTGGACCCCGGAACAGATCAACGCCCGCGTGGCGACCCAGGCGAAGGCCCTGGCGGATGAACTCCGCACCGCCGGCGCCGACGTCGCCCCGGAAAAGGAAATGATCGCGCTCATCGCCTATCTCCAGGTGCTCGGCCAGTCGCCCCGCCTCGGCACCCCCGTGGTGGCGCAGAAATAACTCCCTTCCCGAACCCTCCGCCCATGTTCCGTCGACTCATTCTCGAAGACTCCGCCGCCCTCTACACGATCACGGCCTTCATCACCGCCGCGTCGATCTACGTCTCCTTCGCGTGGCAGGCGCTGCGCATGAAGCGGCCGCAGATCGAACACTTCGAAAACCTGCCCTTTGACACCGCCACGCCGGCGGCCGGGGCCGCTGAACGTCCGGATCAAACCCGCGACCACGTCTGATGAAACCTGTACCGCCCCCCTCCGAAGAGGACGCCCTGCGTCCGCATTCCTTCGATGGTATCCGGGAATACGACAAGCGCCTGCCCAACTGGTGGCTGTTCACGCTCTATATCTCGATCGTGTTCTGGGTCGGCTATTGGTCGTACTTCGAGTGGTTCGGTGCCGGCCAGACTGGCGGCCAGGTCGTCTCGACAGCCATGGCCCGAATCGAGGCCGATCGGCTCGCCTCCGCGCCGGTCGACGACGCGAGCCTCTGGCTGATGAGCCAGAATCCCAACTTCGTGACGGCCGGCAAGGTCGTGTTCGATTCCAACTGCTCCGCCTGCCACCTCGTGTCGCTGCGCGGCAAGGGCGAAAGCCCCGCGGCCATCGGTCCGGATTTGACTGACACCGGCTGGGTCCATGGCGGCCGGCCGACGGAGGTGTACGATCTCATTTCCAAGGGCGTCCTGACGAAGGGCATGCCGACCTGGGCACCCGTCCTGGGGGCGAAGAAAATGGGCGAGGTGACGGCTTACATCATGAGCCGGCACAAGGAAGGCGATCCCATCGTTAGGGAGACGCCACCCGCGACCCCATGACCTCGCTGCGCGCCCGCCCCGTCGCGCGTCATCCCGATGCCCGCGCCCTCTCACTTTCCTCCGTCCCGCGACTCGGTTACCACGATCCGGTCCGACGGTTCCCGCCCGTTTCTTTACCCAGCTGACGCCCACGGACGGTTCGCGTCCGCCCGCCGGGTGACGGCCTGGGGGTTGATCGCCTTTTATCTTTCGCTGCCGTGGATTAAGATTAACGGCTACCCCGCGGTCTTCCTCGACGTTGCGGAACGCCATTTTCATCTCTTCGGCATCACCCTGGCCGCGCAGGACGTTTGGCTCCTCTTCTTCGTTATCACCGGCCTGGGATTCTCCCTCTTCTTCATCACGGCGCTCCTCGGTCGAATCTGGTGCGGATGGGCGTGTCCGCAGACGGTCTTCCTGGACCATGTCTACCGCCGCATCGAGCGTTGGATCGAGGGCGATGCCCATGAACGCCGGGCGCTGAGTGAGGCGCCGATGAGCGCGATGAAAGCGGCGAAGCGGATTACGAAGCACGGGCTGTACCTCCTCGTTTCGGTGATCATCACGCACCTCTTCCTCGCGTACTATGTCTCGCTGCCCGCGGTGTGGACCATAGTCAGCGCGGCGCCGGCCGAGCACTGGACCGCCTTCGGATTCATCACGGTCGCGACGGCCGGGCTATACTTCAATTTTGCGTGGTTTCGCGAGCAGCTCTGCATCGTGATTTGTCCGTACGGCCGGATCCAATCGACGCTGATCGACGATCACTCGCTGGTCATCGGCTACGACACGACCCGCGGCGAGCCCCGCGGCAAGGCCGGGACCGCCGTCGCCGGAGATTGTGTGGCGTGCAATCGCTGTGTGCAGGTGTGCCCGACGGGAATCGATATTCGTCAGGGCCTGCAGATGGAGTGCATCGGCTGCACCGCCTGTATCGATGCCTGCGACGACGTCATGGGCCGGCTCAAGCGCCCGGCCGGACTGATCCGCTACGACTCCCAGAAGGCCTTCACGGGTGAACGGACGCGCTGGCTGCGGCCCCGGACCCTGCTCTATGGGCTGCTCCTGGCCATCGGGGCGAGTGTGGCGACCTGGGCCCTGACCACGGTGCGGCCGGCCAACTTCGGGGTCACCAGGATGATCGGCGCTCCCTACGTGATCGACGAGGTCTCGGTGCGAAACCAGTTCCTCGTGCGCATTGTGAACAAGCGCAACGAACCCGCGCAGTTCGTGCTGCAGTTGAAGGACGTGCCGGACAACACGCGCCGCATTGGCTTTGCCGGTCCGGTGGAGGTGGGCGCGCTGAGCGAGTTGGTGCAGCCGCTCGTGTTGCAGCAGCCCCGGGCGAGCTACACGGGGCCGTTTCATTTCGAGGTCCGCATCGCGGACGTAGAGCGCACGTTTCATCTCGAGCGGGCGGCGGAGTTCCTCGGCCCCGAGGCGCGCCTGTTGCACGAAGAGGAAGCGGAGAAGAAGGAAAAACATGAGCGCCGTGAGCAACGTGAGTATCGATAATCGTGGCGGGCTGAACCCGCCGGTCACCGCCTCCGATGGGAGTTCCAAGACGCGTCCCTCGCGACTGTGGCTGTGGTTTGTCGTCGCGTTCCTGCTGCAGGTCGCGGCCTGGACTGCTTGGTTCGTCATTGCGTCGAAGCATCCCGTGCAGGAGGTGCCGCTGGTGCCGACGGCGCGCTGAATCGAATGGAATTCGCCGCCGTCAACTCGCCGGGAGCCGCGTTCATCGCGGGGCTCGTGACCAGCCTCCACTGCGCCGGCATGTGCGGCCCGCTGGCGTGCTCGCTCCTGCCGGTCCGCGGCGATCGGTCCGATGCGCAGACCGTGAGCACGGTGTATCATGTCTGCCGTCTCGGCGGCTACGCGGTGCTGGGTGCCCTCGCGGGCGGGTTGGGCCGGGCGCCGTTGAGTTGGGTTTCGCATTCGGCGTTGCGCTGGCTGCCGTGGGTGCTGGTGCTTTTCTTCGTGGCGCTGGCGCTGCGCTGGGACCGCCATCTGCCGAAGCCGGTGGCGCTGGGCCGTCTGACGTGGAAGTTGCAGGCGTGGGTGCGGGGCCGCTCCCGGGTGCAGGCCGCGGCCGCCATGGGACTCGCCACGCCGCTGCTGCCGTGCGGCCCGCTTTATTTTCTCATCGGCCTCGCGCTGCTTTCCGGATCGGCGCTTCGCGGGGTCGAGTTCATGCTGGCCTTCGGTCTCGGCACCGTGCCGCTGCTCTGGCTCGCCCAGACGCAGTTTCACTGGGTGCGAGCCCGACTCTCCCCGCTCTGGCTCAACCGGACCCGGGCCGCGCTCGCCCTGACGACGGCCGTGGTGATCGGTTGGCGGCTCCGCGCGACGCTCGGCTTCGCCGGGCCCGATCCAATGTCCTTTATCTGCTTCTAGAATGAGCACCGCTGCTTCACTCACGGAAGGAACGCCGGTGACGCCGGTGCTGCCGCTCGTCGAAAACGGATCGCCGACCCGCGGCCCGGCGCCGGTGTGCCGGCATTGCGGCGCGTCGCTGATCGACGATCGCATGCGAGCCAGCGGATTCTGCTGCGCCGGGTGCAGCTACGTTTACCGCCTCGTCCACGAGAACGGACTGGCGGGGTATTATCGAATCAAGGACGACATCACCGCGCCGGCGGATGCCGCGGTATTTCAATTGCGCGATTACGCCTGGCTTGAGACGGCGCAGGCGGAGGCCGAGGCGGCCACGCGTCCGATTCCCGAGTTGAACCTCGAGGTGCAGGGCATCTCCTGTGCCGGCTGCGTCTGGCTGATCGAGCGCGTCTTTCAACAGGTGCGCGGCGCCCGGGACGTCGTGGTCAACGCGCAGTATGGCACGATGCGGCTCCGCTGGGTGCGCGGCGAATTCTCCGCCGTGAACTTTGCCCGCCGGCTGCAGGGCTTCGGCTACCTGGCCGGTCCCGCCGGCGAAACGCCGTCCGAACCGGAAAGCCGGGGACTGATCAAGCGGATCGGGATCTGCGCCGCGCTGGCGATGAATGTCATGCTGTTCTCCCTCCC
Source organism: uncultured Opitutia bacterium (assembly GCA_903848965.1). Classification (GTDB taxonomy): domain Bacteria; phylum Verrucomicrobiota; class Verrucomicrobiia; order Opitutales; family Opitutaceae; genus ER46. The sequence continues at coordinate 6,371 of CAINHV010000492.1, forward strand.
GGCTTATTTCGGGATGGAGCGCACTTATGAGTGGGCGGGGTTGTTTGGGGTCCTCAATGCGGCCTTCGGGACGCTGAGCCTGCTCGTCGGCGGAAGTTATTTCCTGAGCCGGGCCGTCCGCGCGTTGCGGGAGCGGGTCATGCACATCGATCTGCCGATCGCGCTGGGGATCGTGGGCGCCTACGCGGGTTCGCTCTACGGGTGGCTCGCGGGGCGGGAGCAGTTCGTCTATTTCGACTTCGTCGCCGCGTTCATCCTCCTGATGCTGACCGGCCGCTGGGCCCAGGTGGCGGCGGTGGAGCGCAACCGGCGCCGGTTGCTGGCCCACCAGCCCAAGCCACCCCGCGTTCGAATCAAGGCCGGCGGGGAAATCCCGCCTGAGCAGTTGCAGGCCGGGCAGGAATTCGAACTCGCCGGGGGTCAGACCCTGCCGGTGGAGTCGCGGCTGGCGACCGCCGAAGCGTCCTTCTCGCTGGCGTCGATCAGCGGCGAGGCGGAACCCCGTTGCTATCGGGCCGGGCAACGCGTCCCGGCCGGCGCGCTGAACCTCAGCCGCAGTCCGGTCGCGTTCGTGGCGTTGCAGGCCTGGGGCGAGTCGCTGCTGGCGCGCTTGCTCGAACCCGGCGAGCGGGTGGGGGAGCGCTCCGGCTGGCTCGAACGGATCGTGCGTGGCTACTTGATCGGGATTCTTGGGCTGGCCTTGTTGTCGGGCCTCGGCTGGTGGCTGGCCACGGGCGATCTGTTGCGCACAGGTGCGGTGGTCACCGCGGTGCTCGTCGTGTCCTGTCCTTGCGCCGTCGCGCTGGCGTTCCCGCTGGCGGACGAAATGGCGACGGTGGCCCTTCGTCGTCGCGGAGTGTTCGTGCGCGAACCGGATCTCTGGTCGCGACTGGCCCGGGTGCGCACGCTCGTGTTCGACAAGACTGGCACCCTCACGCTTGAGACTCCGGTCCTGCTCAATCCCGAGGCGCTCGCCGCCCTCGACCCGGAAGCGCGGGCGGCCCTGCTGGCGCTGGTGCGCGACAATGCGCATCCGATCAGCGAGGCACTCCTGCCTGCCTTGCTCGGATCCGGTCCGGACCAGCCGCTGGCCGGCGAAGTGGAGGAAACGGTGGGCGCGGGCGTAGCGCTCGGCCCCTGGTCCCTGGGCCGGGCGGGCTGGCGCGACGCGGGTGGCGGTGAGGGCACGGTCTTCGCCCATCGCGGCGAGGTCCGGGCGAGGTTCCACTTTGCGGATACGGTGCGACCCGACGCGCGGGCGGAGTTGGCGGCGCTGCACCGCCGGGGCTTGGGAATCTACATCCTCAGCGGCGATCGCGAAGAGAAGGTAACGGCGCTCGCGGCGGAGCTGGGCCTGCCCGCGGATCATGCCATCGGGGCGCGTTCGCCGCAGGAAAAGGCCGAGTGGCTCGACGCGGAGGCCGGCGGTCGGGCGCTGATGCTGGGTGACGGAGCCAATGACAGTCTCGCCTTCGATCGCGCGCTCTGCCGGGGGACGCCGGTGATTCACCGCGGCGTGCTCGAGCGGAAGGCTGATTTTTATTACTTGGGCCGGGGGATCGGCGGCTTGCGCGCGCTCTTCGAAGTGGACGCGATCCGGCGTCGGACGCAGTTCGCGATCCTGATCTTTTCCGTTTGCTACAACCTCCTAGCCGTTGGCCTGGCGGTCGCGGGGCGAATGAATCCCCTCGTGGCGGCGGCGTTGATGCCGATCAATTCGCTGCTGACGCTCGCGATTGTCAGTGCGGGCATGCGCCCGGCGCGGCAGGTGACGCGCGAGGACTTAGGGTAGGGTTTAAAATTCGACAGGATTCACCGGAAGCACCCCGAGGATTTACGGGATCAAAACGAGGGGGGGTGAGCCTGAAGCCAGGAAACCCGGAAGAACGAGCCGGCTCATCGTAGCAACGAACGCTCGCGAGTTGACCACCATCCCATCAACTCGCGGGCGCTCGTTGCTACTCGAGGTCTTGTCGGCGGCCTCAGATTCCGGCCAAAATTTTACCTGGTTAGCCCTTCGGGCGTGGACGAGCCACGCCCCTACACGCGATTTTCGTAGCCCATCATAGCAGGGGCGCGCCTTGTGCGCGCCCACGACATCTTGTCGGCCGCACTTCAACCTAAACCCCGGCTACCGACGACCGCGGGCCTTCTTGGCCTTGGCGCTTTTCGGATCCTTCGCGGGCACGATGATCACCGGGCACTTCGCGCGCATCAGGACGCCGTGCGTCGTGCTGCCGACGAGCAGGTCGTAGAAGGCCGTGTGACCGTGAGAGCCCATGACAATGTAGTCGGCGCCGTGTTTTTCGGCCTGATCGACGATCAGGGAAATCGGTGAACCGACCACGTAGTCGCTTGCGACCTCGATCGACGAGGCGCGCAGCTTCTCCTCGAGTTTCGCCAGGAGACGGGCGGCACTCTTTTCGCCGGCGGCGTTGAGCTCGGCGATGTTCTCCATCAGCGGGGCGTATTCGCCGAGCACGACCGGGGGCTGGACGACCGAGAACAAAACCACGCGCGCCCCGAGAGCCCGGGCGAGTGATGCGGCCTCCGCTACGACGGCGTCGCTGATTTCCGAAAAGTCGACCGGGACAAGGATCGTTTTCATGCGCCAACCTTAGCCGAAGGCCCAAGTAGCCGCAACGCATCCATTGGCGTGTGATGCGTGAAACTTGTCCACCGAGGGAGGGCGATGGAACCTGCTAGTCATATTCCCGGCCGCTGCTAGTGTCAGGCCGGTTTCTGCATCGTTTCCCCAAGCGATTCGTCTTTGCCCCCCTTGATCCCAATCAAAATGTCTCTGCCGGTTGATGGTGTGCCGTTTGGCGCCCCGTCCTCGCCAACCCTTCGTGCCGGCGGGATGCGGCGCGCAACCTAGTCGCGTCCAGCATGGCGAATCATCCCTCAGGACAGGCGCTGTTGCCGGCCCTACGACGCATTGGCGCGGTGGTCTCGGAGGTCGTGGAACTTTTCGACTACCTCGAGGATGTCCCATTCTGGCTGAAGGATGCCGACTGCCGGTTCCAGTGGGTCAACATTTCCTTCGTGCTGACGTTCGGAGCGCGCAGTCGGGTGGAGATTATCGGCAAGACCGACTATGACTTCTGCGGCGAAGTGCTGGCCAACCAGTACCGCATGGATGACGAGCGAGTGCTGCGGGGCGATCGCATCCTCTCCCGCGTCGAATTGGTGGGACAATTTGCGCATACGGCGCGGTGGTCCGCCACGACCAAGATCCCGCTGCGCAATGCCCAGGGCCGGATCGTGGGTTCGGCGGGATTTACGCGACCGATGTACCAGCAGCCGGGGTCCACGGTGGCGGGTTCGCCGTTGAGCGCGGCGATCCGGCTGATCAGCGAACACTACGCGGACGGAATCGCCAATGAGCAGCTGGCGAAGGCCTGTGGCCTCTCGGTCCGAACATTCGAACGGCAGTTTCGCAGCGTCTATCAAAGCTCGCCGCACGAATACCTCCGGCAACTCCGCGTGCGCATGAGTTCGAGTGCCCTGGTCTTTTCCCGCAAGTCGATTGCCGATGTCGGCAGTGAGTTTGGCTTCGCGGACCAGAGCCACTTCACCAAGGAATTCAAGCGGGTGATGGGCGAGACCCCGCGCGCCTACCGGGCGCGGTATCTCTTTTAGGCCCGGCGCATTTCTACCAAGGATTGTCGCCAGCATTCTATGCGGTTTTCGGCCCTTCGAGTAATCTCCACATGCTAGGTGAGGTTTTTCCCGCCTGGCATTCTTCATCCTTAAATCCCCATTTGTTGGTTTCGCCAGCCGCGGTTCGCCCGCTTGGTTGGAACGTTCCCTCACCTTTTTCCCACAGTTGCTTTGCGTCCTCCACCTATCGGGCGCGGGGCAACCGAGTAGATCCATCACCACACCATGAAACTGCCCCTCGCAAAGTTTGTCATCCTTGCCGCGTCGGCCTGCCTCGGCCTCGGCGCTGCATCCCTTTTCGGCCAAGCAGCGCCGACCGCCCCCGAGTCCAAGGAAGAGACCGCCGTCAAATTGGATCCGTTCAGCGTCAGTGCGGATTCCGACGTCGGGTTCGTGGCGGCGAGCTCACTGGCCGGCGGCCGCATCGCCACCGCGCTCAAGGATACTCCGGTGGCTTACTCGGTCATCACCAAGGAATTTCTCGAGGCCTTCAATCTCACCGACGTGAGCCAGGCCGCGCAGTTCACCACCGGGGCTTATTCGATGGATAACGACGGAACGCAGCGGCAGTACGGCCGCACCGAGGCATCCCAGATCACGATGCGCGGCGTCAAGGTGGGGCAGCCGCAGGTCAATTTCTTCAATTTCCAGTACACGGCCGACAGCTTCAATCTCGACCGCGTCGATTTCGCGCGCGGACCGAATTCCGTTCTCTTCGGCGCCGGCGGGGTCGGCGGGACGATTAATTCGGTCACGAAACAGGCCATCACGACCCGGCAAATTCAGGAGCTGAAATTCCAGGTCGGCGACTATCAGCGGTTCCGGGCGTCCCTGGATGTCAACCAGCCGATCAACGACAAGATCGCCCTGCGCGTGAACGCCATGTGGTCCGACGGCGACACCTGGCGCTCCTATGAATGGGCGAAGCGCAGCGGCTATCACATCGCTGGTACGTACAACATCACC
>CAINHV010000493.1 GCA_903848965.1 uncultured Opitutia bacterium
CGAACTCGCGCGGCTCGGCTTCTGCGTGGTGAGTGGCCTCGCCCGCGGCATCGACACGGCGGCGCACGACGGCGCGCTCTCGGTCGGTGGCCGGACGGCGGCGGTGCTGGGGACGGGCATCGATCTGATCTATCCGCCGGAGAACCTGGAACTGTATCGCCGGATCGAGGCGGACGGCGCGATCCTGTCTGAGTTTCCCTTTGGACGGCGGGCGGATCGGCAATCGTTCGCGATGCGCAACCGGATTGTCGCGGGCATGTGCGACGCGACGATCGTGGTGGAGAGCGATGTGGACGGCGGGGCGATGATCACCGCGCGCTTTGCCGGTGAGCACGGGCGCCTGATTTTCGCGGTGCCTGGCCGGATCGATCAGAACAGCAGTGCGGGCTGCCACCAGCTGATACGCGACGGCGCGACCCTCCTCACGGGCATCGACGATCTTCTCTCCGAACTGAACTACCTCGACGGCTTTCGGCCGGCGCCGATTGCGGAGAAGCCGGCGGACGTGGCCGCGGGCCGGCCCGCCCAGCTCTCGGCGGACGAGGCCCGGGTGTTCGAGTGCTTTCGCGGTGGTGCGATTCTCACCGCCGACGCCCTCGCGGGGCTGGCCGGAATGGCGGCGGCGCCGCTGTCCGCGGCCCTGATGATGCTCGAGTTGAAACGGCTCATCGCGAAGCGGGCCGACGGCACGTTCGAGGCGCGGTGAGAGGGCGGCGTCAACGGAGCCGCCTCCGGGTGCACGGGCGTGAGTCGAATTTGAGTCAGCCCGGAGGCCAGGTCATCTGCCGCTTGGCCAGCAGGTGAACATGCAGGTGCGGCACGGATTCGCAGGCGTCGGGACCATTGTTGATGACCAGGCGAAACCCGCCGTCCAAGCCGAGTTTCCGCGCCACGCGGCCCGCGACGAGCAGGAGATGCCCGAGCAGCGCCTGATCGTCGATGGCCGCCTCCGCGAGCCGGGGGATGACCTGTTTCGGGACGATGAGTAGATGAACCGGAGCCTGCGGCTGGATGTCGTGCAGGACGACGCAGACCTCATCCTCGTGCTCAATCTTGGCGGGGATGTCGCGGTCGATGATTTTCTGGAAGATGGTCTTGGCCATGGGACCGAATTGGAGGGCAAAGGCGGGAAGAGGCAAAGGTTCAAAGCAGGCGGAACCAATCCGTGTCCATTCGTGCTCATCTGTGGTTCAACTGCTCGGATCCGTGGTCGCAAAGCGCGGACCCACCCCGGCGCTGCGCGCCATCCCTCTCGAGAGGGGATCTTCGAAAATCGGCAATCCCCCACGCGCTACAGAAACAACAGGTGCAGGTTCGCGCCGCGGACCGTGCGGGCGGCGGCGAGTTCACGGATGAAGGCGAGGGCTTCTTCGTAGTCGCGTTTCCGCTTCGGGGTCGCGCGGGCGCCGGGCGGGATCAGGGCCGGGCGAAGATTGGTGACGAGGAGCGTGGCTTCGCGATAGCGCGCGAGCTGGCGCAGCCCGGCCATGATCTCGGCCCGCGTGAAGAGCGGGGTCGCCGCCGTCAGTGTGAGCGAGGCGTCCCAATGATAGAACCCGTGCGTCGGCTGGCGGGCGAAGACCTTGACCAAGAGGGTGACGGCTGCGGCATTGAAGGCGTCGTCGTAGGTCCGGGCCGATGCCGGATGCGATGCGATCTGCGCTTCGAGCTCCGCGAGGTCGAACGCGATCGCCGCCTTGATCTGCTCGGCGAGGTAAAGATCCTGGCCGGTCGCATGGGCGAACAGCGCGTTGATGAAATGGAGCCGCCGCAGGTCGTCGCGGGAGCGGGGCAGGGCGGCCATGCGGGTCAGTCGCGTCCGTGCGTCGCGGCGTCGCTCAAGGATGCGCCGACTTCGGTTTCTCGAGCGTGCTGATCTCGTCGACGAACTCCGCGACGTCCCGGAACTGTTTGTAGATGCTCGCGAAGCGGACGTAGGCGACTTGATCCACGTTGCGGAGGCGCTGCATCACGCCCTCGCCGATGGCGCGGGACGGGATCTCGCGTTCGAACGGCGCCTCGAGGGCGTCCATCACGTCCTCCACGAGCATCGCAATCTGCTCCGCGTCCACCGGCCGCTTGTGACACGCCGCCCGGACCGCGCGGACCAGCTTCTCGCGATCGAAGTCCTCCCGCCGGCCGTCGCGCTTGATCACGACGACCCCGTCACGCACCAAAGTCTCGGTCGTCGTGTAGCGATGGCTGCATTCGAGGCATTCCCGCCGGCGGCGAATGGTCGAGCCCTCCTTGCTGATGCGGGAGTCGATTACCTTGTCCTCGATGGACGTGCATTTGGGACAGCGCATGGGCGGTGAATTAGCGGGTAGTGAGCAGCGAGTAGCGAGTAGGAAACTACGGAAGGCGCCCGTTACAAATGGCTATGCTCGCTACTAGCTTCAATTCAGCGTCAGAAAGTTCTCGAGGATCTTGATCCCACCCTCGGTGGCGATCGATTCAGGATGAAACTGGACGCCCCAGATGGGCAGGGTCTTGTGGCGCAGGCCCATGACTTCCCCCTCGGCGGTCTCGGCAGTGATCTCCAGTTCCGCGGGGAAAGTGGCCCGCTCGATCAGTAACGAATGATAGCGAGTCGCGGCGAAATCCTGCGGCATGCCGCGAAAGAGATCGGTGTTGTGGTGATGGATGGGCGAAGTCTTGCCGTGCATCAGCCGATCCGCGCGCACGACGTTGCCGCCGAAATAGTGTCCAATGGCCTGATGTCCGAGGCAGACGCCGAAGATCGGCTTCACGCCCGCAAACGCCTTGATCATGTCGAGGGTGACGCCGGCCTCGAGGGGAGAGCAGGGGCCGGGCGACAGCAACACGCGGTCCGGGTTCAGGGCCAGCGCCTCGGCGGGAGTGATCTCGTTGTTGCGGAACACACGCTGCTCCACGCCCAACTGGCCAAAATATTGGACGAGGTTGAAGGTGAAGGAGTCGAAGTTATCGATAACGAGCAGCATGGCGCGGGAGGCGGCTGAACAGACTGAAAGACCGAAAGGCCGAATGCAAAGGGTGAAACGTGGCTTGGACAAGCACAGTGCCGGCGGGGTTGAGGACGAGGCTGATGGGGTGGGGGAAGGAGGTGGCACGGGTCTCCTGACCCGTGAAGTACCGCAGGACCACCGGTCTTGTTTTCACGGGTCGGGAGACCCGTGCCACGGCCAAGTGCGCGCACGAGACGCGGAGGGGAAGAACGATTACGAGAACAAGAATGTGAACGAGGGAATGGGTTTCGCCGGTCGGAGACGCGGCGCTCCGGGAATGCCGATCCACAAACCAGTTGCCACGTGAAATGGGCCGGCTTTCGTCCGTCCCTAGGATCATCCGTCGACCCACACACCTCGCCCTGCGGGCACCCTCTCCAAGAGGGAATCCTGTTGAAGCGCTTTTCGAAGGTCCCCGCTCGAGAGGGGTGGCGCGCAGCGCCGGGGTGTGTGGGCCGGGACGACTTCTGCGCTCGATCGCGCGGGAGAGGATCGAAAGTTAATCGAATGCCCAATCACTTCCAACTGCTCAAGACCGACTCTGCCACCGCCGCGCGTCGCGGCCGGCTGCGCACCCGCCACGGCACGGTCGAGACCCCGATTTTCATGCCCGTCGGCACGCAGGGGACCGTGAAGGCCCTGACGCCTCAGCACATCCGTGACATCGGCTCCCAAATCATCCTGGGCAACACGTATCACCTCAACCTGCGTCCCGGCAGCGAACTGATTCGGGACCTGGGCGGGTTGCACAAGTTCATGGGTTGGGACGGCCCCATCCTGACCGACAGCGGCGGCTTCCAGGTTTTCTCGCTGGCGAAACTCCGTGACGTCCGCGACGACGGCGTGGCGTTCTCCTCGCATCTCGATGGCTCGAAGCTGTTCCTCGGGCCGCGCGAGGTGATGGCCATCCAGCAGAATCTCGGCAGCGACATCGCGATGGTGATCGACGAGTGCCCGCCCTGGCCCTGCGAACGGGACGCCTGCGCCCGCGCCGTCGCGCGCAGTTACCGCTGGGCGCAGCAGTGCCGGCAGATCGCCACCGACAGCGGGTTTCTGGCCGCCGGTCACCACGTCTTCGCGATTGTCCAGGGATCGACCTTCGATGATCTGCGGCGCGAGGCGGCAGAGTCGCTCGCGGCGCTCGACTTTCCCGGTTACGCCGTGGGCGGAATAAGCGTGGGCGAGCCCGAACCGGAGATGCTGAAACAGGTGGGGGCGACGATGCCCTTCCTCCCCGCGGATAAACCGCGTTACACGATGGGACTCGGGACGCCGCCGCAGTTGCTCAAGATGGTCGCGCTCGGGGTCGACATGTTTGACTGCGTCCTGCCTACACGGGTGGCGCGGAACGGCCTCGTCTTCACGCCCGACGGCCCGATCAATCTCCGCAACGAGCAGTTCCGCGCGGACCCGCGGCCGATCGTCGAAGGCCTCGACAACTACACCTGCCGGAATTTCTCGCGCGCGTACCTCCGGCACCTGACGGTGGCCGGCGAAATGCTGAGTGGCACCCTGCTCACGATCCACAACCTGCACTTCTACCTCGACCTCATGGCGCAGGCGCGCGCGCACATTGAGGCGGGCGACTATGGTTCGTGGCACCGCGCTTGGATCGCGCGGTATGACGCGGGCGTCGCGGCACGGAGTGGGTGACCGCGCTGGCAACTCCCTGAGTTGAACCACAAAGGCACAAAGACACCGAGTCCGGGCTATTCCCGGCGTCCTCGGTGTCTTGGTGGTTCAACCCGCGTTGGCTTTTCAACCGCGACATGGCGGGCAGGGTCGGCCAGTTGCAGGTTGTTCCCGCCAGTACGCATCACCCTCGCGCCGTCGGCCCAATTCCAGATTTCCGATTTTCAATTATCAATTTTCAATCTCCAGCAAGCGAGCGCCCGACGGCGAAATCACGCGGGCCAGTGGTCGAAAACTCACGATTGAAAATTGGTAATTGAGAATCTGTAATCGCAAATCGGAGCATGCCCGACAGGGTCGGCCTGTTGCAGGCTGCGTGGTTCCGAAGTGGCGGGCTGGGCTTGGCCGGACGCCGTTTCTTCCAAGTCGGGGGCGGGCTCCGACCGGCGGCTTTCGCAACCTGCCGCGGCGCGTGCAAGAAAGCCAGATGCGCCCCACGATGTCCGATTGTCGATCTTTTGACCTCGATTTTAGGTTTCCCAACCTAAGCGGTCGGGCGCAATAGAGAGGCCGCAGCCTCCCAATTCGAAAATCGAGAATCCAAAATCGAAAATCCCATGCGCATTCTTGTCACCGGCGGCGCCGGCTTCCTGGGTTCCCATCTTTGTGATCGCCTGCTCAAGGACGGCCACGAGGTCGTGTGCATCGACAACCTGTTCACCGGGCGGAAGTCGAACATCGCCCATCTCCTCACGAATCCGAATTTCGAATTCGTCCGTCACGACATCATCGATCCCTTCAAGTACGAGGTGGACCAGATCTATAACCTGGCCTGCCCGGCGTCCCCGCCGCACTACCAGTACAACCCCATCAAGACGATCAAGACGTCCGTGATGGGCGCGATCAACTGCCTGGGCCTCGCGAAGCGCGTCAAGGCCCGCGTCTTCCAGGCGAGCACCAGCGAGGTGTACGGCGATCCCCAGGTGCATCCGCAGCCCGAGAGCTACTGGGGCAACGTGAACCCCATCGGCCGGCGCTCCTGTTACGACGAGGGCAAGCGGTGCGCCGAGACGCTGTTCTTCGACTACCACCGCGAGAACAAGGTCGATATCCGCGTCGTCCGCATCTTCAACACCTACGGTCCGCGGATGCATCCGAACGACGGCCGCGTGGTGTCGAACTTCATTGTCCAGGCGCTGAAGGGCGAGGACATCACGATTTACGGCGAAGGCACGCAGACGCGCTCCTTCTGCTACGTGGACGACCTGATCGAGGGCTTCGTCCGCTTCATGGCGCAGACACAAACGGTCGGGCCGATGAACTTGGGGAATCC
>CAINHV010000494.1 GCA_903848965.1 uncultured Opitutia bacterium
CGGGCGAGCGCACCGGGGCGCAAAACCGCGGGATCGGGGCGCGACCCCGATTGAAAATTGGAAATTGAGAATCTGTAATCGCAAATCGGGACGCGCCGCAGGAACGACCGTGCCTTAACAAGTAACGGCCCGGCGCTTAACCCGGCCTCGGTCGACTCGGCAACGAGATGGCAAAGTTCAGAACAGACTCCAGACTCCTTCCGCCTTAAGTTTCGATCCGCCATACCCCGGGATTCCAGCCATGCGATTGATCATGAATTTTCCTTCCGCTGTGCACTCAGCTTTCCGTTCTGTCCAAAGGGTCATCGCCGTCGCGGTCGGTTGGGGATGGGCGCTCGGCTGCCTGTCGACGTCGGCCCCGGCCGCCACCGGCGCGCCGGAAATCCAACGGATTGCCAGCGGATCGGGAGGGCACGTTCATCCGGCGATCTGCGTGACGAAGAGCAAGGCGGTGTTAATCGCGCACTTTGCCGAACAGGATGGAAAGATCTTCCTCCTGCGCTCCACCGACGGCGGCCGGACGTGGCATGATCAGGGCCCCATCGCCGACATCGGCGGGGTGCAGCCGTATCCGGGGGCGTTGACCACGCTGGGCGACGGCCGGATTCATCTCACCTGGACCACATGGCGGGATCCCAAGGACCAGAAGAAAGGGCGTCGTCCTTCCTATGTCACCAGTGGCGATGACGGCCTCACCTGGTCGGCGCCGCGAACTTTGCCGCTCGAATACCAGGCCGAGGGCTACATCCGCCACGCGATTTGGGAGCGAGCCGCGGACGACTGGGTGTTTCCCACGGGCGTGGGGCTGATCCGCTATAATCCCGCCACGAACCAGGTTTCCGCCTTTGGCGATCCGCAGCTTTTTCCCGGTCCGCTCGTGCCGACCAAATCGGGCGCGCTCCTGCATGGCCGGGGGTTTCGCTCGACCGACGGCGGGAAGACTTGGGCGAAGCGGGATGGATTCCCCGACGTTTCCAGCTACCGGGACGATCTGCGCGCCCTCGACAACGGCTGGGTGGTGGCGGCCATCGCCGACGACGACAGGACGTTTCGCCTCATCGTCTCCTACGACGATGGCCTGTCGTGGACGGTCGATCGTCCCTGGGTGATGTACGATCCCGGCCGCTATATCGGCCGCGCCTGCCCACGACTGGCTCAACTGGATGGCGAGCACCTCGGGGTGGTTTTCTGGGACGCGGAAAAGACGCAGCCCGGCGGCCCCAGCGTGTTTTTTGTCCGAGTGAAGCTCGATGAGTTGAAACGCCGGACGATGCCCTGAGCCCGTCCTTGCAGGCGATGCCGCCCTTCGGCCGGTCGATGCTGTCGGATGGCTCCCTTAGCAAAGGCTTGGAGCCCGATTGAAAATTGAGAAATGAAAATCGCTAATCTGAAAATGGGCTGAGCCGCTCGTCCGATTCCTGAATTCCTTGCTTCAGGCTAAAAACCAAAGCCGTTCCGCCGGTCCGTCGTTGGCGGTTGCGCGGCGGCGTCGTTCGCGTGACGGTGGTTTTCTACCCCATGAAGCCATTCTTCGTCCTGTTCGGTTTTCTCGCCATCGTGCTGCTCGGAGCCCAAAGCCAGAGCCCGCGGCCGCCCCAGCCGGTCATTCAAATCGCCCCGGGCGTGTTCGTCTGGCAGGGCGACACGAACATTCGCCGGCCTGCGACTTGCACGTGGGTTATCTTCAAGGATTATGTCCTGGTGATCGATGCCAACTTCCCGTGGGGCGCCCGGGAGATCCTGCCGGAGATCAAGAAAACTACCGCCAAGCCGATTCGATTCCTGTTCAACTCGCATTACCACTCCGATCACAGCTTCGGTAATGGCGTCTTCATGGCGGAGGGGGCGACTATCGTCGCCTCGCGGGAAACGGGGCTGGAGTCCCGGGACAAGCTGGGCGACGTGGCGAGTGGAATCCTGAGTCGCGGCGCTCGGCCCGATGCCACGGTGTACGACAAAGAGGCGGCCGCCGAGACTCGCGCCAACGGCTACAAGGTGGAGCATCCGACCGTGCTCTTCGAAGGCCGGATGGCATTCGACGATGGCGAACATCGCGTTGAACTGCTGCGGGTCGGGCCGGGGCACACGATCGGCGACTCTGTCGCCTGGCTGCCGAAGGAGAAGATTTTGATCGCCGGTGATCTGTTGGTGAACTGGGAAACCGGGAACAACGTGGCCGACCGCGATGCGGATCTGGACAACTGGGTCAAAGTCCTCGACCAGCTGGCGCAGTGGGACGCAAAGATTGTGGTGCCTGGCCATGGCCGGGTGGGGACGACCGACATCGTCCGAGGCCAGCGCGCGTATCTCGCCGACATGACCGCCCAAGTGCGCGCTGGGATCGCCGCCGGCAAGACGGCGGAGCAGCTCGCCCAGCAGATCGATCTGTCGAAGCACCAGCCGTGGGGCGCGAGCCGCGGCGCGAATGCGAGTTCGGTCCGGGCAATCTATCGAAACCTGTCGCTAAGAGGGAAGTAGCCGCCCTCCGCTTTCCAAGAGCGTGGTGGCTGCGAGCGTGAGCGAGTGGCAG
>CAINHV010000495.1 GCA_903848965.1 uncultured Opitutia bacterium
AAGGGCGGCCTCGGCGGAGCTCGGCCCTCCACTTTGCTTGCGGCTCCGCCGTGCGATGCCTTTTCGCGGCCCATCCTCCACTCGCGGGCGCTCGTGGCTACATCGGCCCGTCACGTGCGCTCGCGGCACCGGCCTACGACTTGTCCTTCGAACAGGTACTCAGGCCGAACGGTAGGTAGGCCGGACAGAAGCGGAACGTGGCGGTCAGAATCGGGACAAGGCCGACGAGGCCCCACCAGGACTTGAAGTAGAATCCGGCGCCGAGGATGGCGAGACCGGTGAGATAACGAAGCGTGCGATCGATGCTGCCGACGTTGGCTTTCATGGGGGTGCTGTTTTTTTGGGTGCGGACAAAGTGCGATCAATTGCCTTGGGGTGGAACGACCGGCCAGTCAGCCGCGGCCCAGTTGGTGAGTCCGCCGGTATTGTGGGCCTGGAATCCCTCTTGCGCGAGCAATCGCGCCGCGAGTCCCGAACGTCCGCCGGAAGCGCAGTAGAGCAGGATCTCACGGTCGCGGGCCGCGGCGAGAAACGGACCCCATTGGAGACGGGCGCCAGTCAGGTCACTCAACGGGAGTAGGACGGCGGTGTGGGCGACACCGTGGGCCCACTCGTCGGATTCGCGGACATCGACCAACACGGCGTCGCCGGTGCGGACGCGGGCCGCGCGGCTGGCGGGTGTCTGGGAGGAGGCGGGAGTGAATAGTGATTTCATCAGGGAGAGGATGTTCATGAATTTGCAGGAGAGCTTGAACCGATTTCGACCGACGCGTTCCGGTTGTTCGCGAGGTAATAAAGTACCGGCACCGCCATCCGGCTCACCAGCAGCGACGCGATCTCGCCGAACATGAGACTGATCGCGAGGCCCTGGAAGATCGGGTCGGCGAGGATCACGCTGGCGCCGACGACGACGGCGAGCGCGGTGAGGAGCATCGGACGGAAGCGGACCGCGCCGGCTTCAATCACGGCGTCGCGCAACCCGAGGCCGTGACCGCGGCGGAGTTCGATGAAGTCCACGAGGATGATCGAGTTGCGCACCACGATGCCGGCGCCGGCCATGAAGCCAATCATCGAGGTCGCGGTGAAAAAGGCACCGAGCGCCCAGTGCGCGGTCAAGATCCCGATTAGCGAGAAGGGAATCGCGGCCATCACGACGAGGGGCGTCACATAGCTGCGAAACCAGCCGACCATCAGCATCGCGATCAGCACGAGCACCGCGGCGAACGCGAGGCCGAGGTCGCGGAACACCTCGAGCGTGATGTGCCACTCGCCGTCCCACTTCAGTGCGGGCGACTGGTCATCGGTCGGCAGGTTGAGATGGAAGATGGGCAGCTGGGCCGTCGCGGCGCCGTATTTCCGCGCGTCGAGCCGGCGGATGACGGCGTCGAGCTGGAACATGGCGTAGGCGGGACTCTCGACGAGGCCGGCGACGTCGGCCGTGACGTAGGTGACGGGCAGGAGGTTCTTGCGATAGAGATTCGGGCCGGCGGTGGTGTGCTCGACGCGGACGAGTTCGGAGAGAGGCACGCCGTCGGCCCCGCCCGTGACGGGATCGGCGGACCGAACCCGGAGCGAGAGCAACGCCTCGGGATGGCCGCGCGCCGAGGCGGGCAGCTCGAAAACGATCGGCACGTCCTCCCGCTCGGCAGGAACGTGGAGCAGATCGACGACCTGGCCTTGGGCGGCGAAATGGAGGGCGCGGCCGATGGCGGCCTCGCTCACGCCGTGGAGGGCGGCCTTCATCTTGTCGACGACGTAGCGGACCTTGGGCTGCGGATCCTCGATGTAGGTGTCGATATCCACGATGCCCGGCGTCTCGCTCATCAGCCGCTGCACCTCGCGGGCGAGGGCGATCCGCTGGGTTTCGTCGGGTCCGTAGATCTCGGCGACGATCGACTGGAGGACGGGCGGGCCGGGCGGAACTTCGGCGACGGCCACGGCGGCGCCGTATTTTTTGGCGATGGCGGCGACCGCGGGGCGGATCCGCTTCGCGATGGCATGGCTCTGGTCGGAGCGTTCGTCCTTGCCGACGAGGTTGACCTGGATGTCGGCGACGTTGGGAGCGCGGCGGAGATAGTAGTGGCGGACGAGCCCGTTGAAATTGAATGGCGCGGCGGTGCCGGCGTAGATCTGGTAGTCGCGGACCTCGGGTTCGCCGCGGATGGCGGCGGCCATTTCCTGGGCGATGCGGGTGGTTTCCTCGAGCGTGGTGCCCTCGGGCGTATTGAGGATGATCTGGAATTCCGACTTGTTGTCGAAGGGCAGCATCTTGACCTCGACCTTGCCGATCCCGACGAGTCCAACGGAGCCGAGCAGGAGAAGCACGATGGTACCGAGGAACGTCCAGCGCCACAGCGGGCGATCGAGCAGCGGGCCCATGATCCGATAGTACAGGCGCGTGAACCAGTCGGCGGGGGCGTGCTCGTGCTCGAAGGTGAGGGCGGCGAAGCGCCCGCGCCGGGCGAGGCCAACGGCGAGGCCGACCCGATGTACGACCAGGCCGTGGCCATCGTCTTGCAGCACCGCCGGGCCTCGATTTCGCTGGTGCAGCGCCATTTGCGCATCGGCTACAACCGGGCCGCACGCTTGCTCGAACAGATGGAAAAGTCGGGTCTGGTGTC
>CAINHV010000496.1 GCA_903848965.1 uncultured Opitutia bacterium
CGCGGCCTTTCCGTGGCTGCTGCGCAACCTTGTCTCTGAACGAGCAAAAAATTTGTGCAGGGCCTCAAAAAATGATCGGCAGCCCAGGTGGAGGGCCGAGCTCCGCCGCGGCCGCTGTTGGATCGTTCGATGAACCTGCCTCGACGGAGCTCGGCCCTCCATAGAAGCCGGATCCCCTTGGCTGCGAGCGTAGCGAGTGGCGGCGTGCCCCTCTTCAATTCGTTTTGCTCCATCCCAGACACCGAGTCGTAGGCGCGCACGAGGCGCGCCCCTACGAATTCGGTCGCGCGCGATGTAGGTCCGTTACGAAAGGCGGGGCGTGGCGTGGCTCGTTCCACGACCGGAGAGTTACCCGAAGCGTGTGCGCCGGCGGGCCGGGGGATCGTCGTGTGGCCGGCCCTGGCGATCGATGGTGTAAGCGGGCGTGGCGCCGTCGCGCGCAGCCACGAATTCGCCGACGCGGCAGGCCGCCGCCAGCGCCGCGCGAGGGTCCGTGCCGCGGACCAGCAGCGCACCGAGCAGCGCACCGAGAAACGCATCCCCGGCTCCCACCGTGTCCCGCACTTTGACGGTCCGGCCGCTTTCCCAATACCAAGCGCCTTCCCACCACAGTCCGGCGCCTCGCGCGCCGGCCGTGACGCAGACGTGCGGCAGGCCGTGATCTGCGGCGAGACGACGGGCGGCCGGCGGCAGGGCGGTGACGGACAGCGATTCGCGTCCGGCCAGGCGGGCGAGTTCGGTGTCGTTTAACTTCACGATTTGGGCGTGGCGGAGCGCGTAGGCGATGACCTCCGGTCCATCGAACGGTGCGCGCAAATTCAGGTCGAGCACGCGCAGAGAATTGGGCCACGCGGCGAGAAGTCGTTCCAGGATCCGGCGATTGGGTCGCTCCCGCAGGGCCAGGGTGCCGAAAACCAAGGCCGCGGGCGCCGGACGCCGCGCCCGCGGGCCCGGCCACGGGATCGCATCCCACGCGACGTGTCGGATGATCTGATACGTCGCGATGCCCTGGGCATCCAGCCGCGCGCGGACGACGCCGGTGGGCCGGCGGGAACGACCGACGCCGGCCCACTCGAGGTCCCACGCCGCTACGCGACGCCGGACCTCGTCGCCGAGGAAGTCACGGCCGACGGCGGTCACGATCGCCGCCGCCACCCCCTGTCGCGAAAGATGGTAGGCCACGTTGAGCGGCGCGCCGCCGAGGAAGAGACCACGGGGCAGGACGTCCCAGAGTGCCTCGCCAAAGCACACGACCGCCGGCCGGGGAGGCGGCGACGGGGTGGCGGGCGAGGAATGGGACAGCCGGCTCATGCCTTCTCAGCGACGGCCTTGAGCTGGGAGAGCCCCTTTTCGAAGTCGGCGCCGATCATGCGGTCCATGTTCATGAAGAGACCGAGCGCCTTGAGCATGAAGTTGTTCGTTCCAGTCATGACCCACGTGACAGTGGTTTGGTCGCCGGTGGCCTTGAACTGGAACTCCGTGACATTGGTGGCGGCGAACGGCTTCAGGAACTCGAGCGTGATGCGGATGAGATCGGGCGGCCGGCTTTCCGTGATGGTCATCCGGCCCTCGCCGACCTCCTTGTTACCGGTCCAGGTGTAGACGGCGCCGGTGCCGGTGGGGGCGCCGGCGAAGGTTTGCTGCATCGCCGGATCGATTTTCGCCCAGGGCGACCACGCGTTCCAAAGGTGAAAATCGTTCACGTGGCGGAAGACGGCCGCGGGCGGCGCTGCGATCGTGGTGCTTCGCTCGATCCGGAAATCGGCGGGCTGGAGGGCGATGATGACAAGGAAGGCGACGATGAGGGTCGAAAGGGCAATCAGGATCTTGACGCGCATGACGGGGTGCTCCGGGGTAGGTTGAAATCTCTGCGGGACGCCGGGAGAGCTAGCAGAGAAGGGGTGGGGCGAAAAGCCGCGGTTGGGCACAAAAAAGGCGAGATGCCGAAGCACCTCGCCGGGAAATCACCGGAGGCCGGTGAAAGGATTAGTAACGGCTGTTACCGCGAGCCTGGAACGCGCCGGGACGGCGGTTCGGGCTGCTGAAGTTGCGACCGCCACCGCCGCCGCCCATGTCTTCCTTCGGACGGGCTTCGTTCACGGTGAGCTGACGACCGTCGAGGTCGAAGCCGTTCATCTTCTCGATCGCGAGCTTGCTCTCTTCCTCGGTGGAAAAGGTCACGAAGGCAAAGCCGCGCGGGCGGCCGGTCTCGCGGTCATTGGCGATGTAAACGTCGGTCACATTGCCGAACTGGCTGAAGGCCGTGCGGAGGGCGTCTTCGCCCGTGTTGAACGACATGTTACCGATGTAGAGTTTGGAGTTCATGATGATAAATTCGTATGCTTCGTCTGCTATCAGCATGTTCCCGGAGATCGGGTTTCGAATCATCACCTGAACCAAAAGCTCACCTGAGGATCCACCAACTACTGCGCCTTACGCTATCTACGAGCCGCTAACGTCTCCGGCATCCGGGGAAACGCAAGGAGCATTGCACTTTTGCCGGGGGCGCGGAGCACGGCGCCGCGGACAACGCCGCGAGGCGCTGACCGTGGCGCGGCGGGCACAGACTAGAGTCCCTTCTTTTCGCGCTTGGCCAGCCGCTTTTCCTGCGCGGTCTTGAGTGGAGCCTTCTTGGTCTGCTTTTTTGAATTCTGGGACTTGGCCATGGTGATACTAGGTTGGGGATGAGATGCGCCGGCGGAATGCCGGAGCTCGGTGCGGCCGCCTTGGAGTCAGGGCCGGGGCAGCGAAGCGCCGACGGTCGTGCCTCCGATTCGGACGCACCGCATGGTCGCGGTGCGCGGCGGTAAGGTCGAACTATTTTCCGGCGGTCGAACGTAGTTGGATTGGCTTAAGGAAACCCGCAGCCGTCTTCGGGCGTGGACGAGCCATGCCCCTGCCCGCGTTTCGTAGCAGGGGTGTGCCTTCTGCGTGTCGTGTATTGATCGGAACCGGGAGCGGAAGGGGCCTCACGCGCGCGCGTCGGAGGGCAGTCGACTCCGGCATCGAACCGAGCATGGTACGTTGGTTAAATGACAATCCAATGGAGTCTCTTCGTGCCGGGCGTGGTGCTACTGCTTTTTCCGGCTGACCGACTCTTGTCCGCGCAGGTGCGATTACGAACCTTCGAGAGCTTTCGGAACCTGAGCACTGAGGCGACGTTTCGACCGTGGTGGTGGGTGCCCGCGCTGTGGCTCGATCCGCTGCGGGGCTTCGCGGGCGTGTGGTTGCTGCAGCGGGCGCTCGCGCTCGGCTCGGCGGAGTGGAACTTGGTCCCGAAGCCGGCCTATGGGCTGTTGCTCGGGCTGGTGCTCCTCTCCGGGTACGCCCAGACGTTCACGAAGCGGGATGACGAAGTCATGCTCGCGCCGGTCGGTTTTGTGGCGGGGGTGATCGTGGCTTTCCTGCCCGGACTCGTGGCGACGCTTGCCCTCGTGATGGCGGCGATCGGGCTCTTTGCCTTTCGGGGTTTCCACGCGTTCTTCTCCGGCGGCCTCGTCGCTGTGACGGTCATCGGCCTGGGGCTGGGCGCGCCCTTCTGGTGGGTGGCGCCGGCGGCGGGGGTCTGCGCGCTGCCGATTCTCGGAGGGGTGCTTTCTCGCCGCACGCTCGAGATTCCCACGCGGGGCAACCACGGCCCGGTGGCGCAGCGAACGCAATGATCATGAACACACGCCAACATTCCGTCACCCACGCCCCGTCCCTCCGCACCGACATTCTCGCGGCGTCCGCCGTCTGGTTGCTCCGGCGCGAAGCCGTCTTCACCTGGCTCGATGCTTTCCTCCTGCGCGCGGCGGAACCGGTCTATGCCCTCGCCGAGACCGAGGCCGACGATCTCGTCGCGCTCAAGGGATTCCTCTGTTCGCAGGCGATCCCGGTGGCCTGATCCGCACTCGCGCCGTCAGGTACCTCGGCAACAGAGAAGGTGCTGAAATCGATCGTTAGAGGGCCGCCGCCCTTCGACCAGTCCAGGGCTTGAGCGTCCCGCCGTTGGGCCGTGAGCTTGTCGAACCGGCTGGCTGGCGGGCCCGAATCCCGACGGAATACCTGCCCGGCGGCGAGCGCCGGCCCTACAACGGACGAGCGCGAGCAGGCTCGCTGCCTACCACGGGCGCCTCGAGAAAGAAGGCCCGCCTGACGGCGGGCCTTTTTTGCCAGGACAGTGGAGGGAAAGCCACCGGCCCGGGCTGGGTCAGGCTTCAGAACGTGTACTGAACCTTTGCGTACAGCACGTGCGCATCGAAATCGTTGCGCCCGGCCCAGGTAACATCGCGATTGGTCACGTACCCGTACTTGAGTGTGTAGATGAGGTGTTCCGTCTGCCGGCGCACCCAAGTGACATAGGAGCCCTGCATCTTTCGATCGGCGGCGAAGGGCAGCGACAGGGCGGAATTGTCCACGAAGTTGTTGGCGCGATAGAACGAGTAGTCGACGTACACGTCGTCGAGCTTCGCGAAAGCGTAACCCCCGCCGATCGTGCCATTGACGTAGTTGTTGTCGCTATTGAGGACGAACTTATAGGCGGGAGTGGCGAGCTGGTCCCACGTCACGTTCACGTTCGCGTTCAGGAAAAGCCGATTCACCGGCGTCCACGTGACGCTCTCGCTGAGGATGTGCGACACCATGCGTGAACTCTCGACCGGGCTCAGCCCGGCTTCGTTGCTGTTGATCCGCGAGCGCTGATAGTCGTAGCGGGTAACCGTGCTCAGGAGCGGCGCGGGGCGCCACGAGAGGCGGAGGTTGAAATCGTCCGTCGAGAAGTCCTGGTCGGTGATGTATGCCGGGTAGCGATCGGCGGTGCCTGCGGGAGTATTGTCGCGCACGGCCTTGTAGTCGTTGGCGTTGCGCTTCTGGTAATACTCGGCGGACACGGTCAGGCCGGGCTTCGCATACCAATTAGTGCGGAAGGAATATTTCTGCATCGTGCGGGTGTTCTCGTTGTCGCGATCGATGGTGAACACGCCGGTATGGAGGATGCGCTCCTCCTCGACGGTACCCTCGCCCTGCGCCCAGTCACCGGCGATGTTGAACGTCCAGTCACGACCGCTGTAGCGGAAGACGAGGGACTGGGCGAACTCGTCCCACTTCTTCTTTTGATCCGCTTCGACCTCCTCGACAATGGCGGGGAGTGGCGCCCCGCCGCCGATGTTGGTTTCCATGAATTCGGACATCGTCTCCTGATGCTGGTTTTCGAAGCGGAAGCTCGGGCGAATCGACCAGTTCTTCGCCGGCAGGTACACGGCATTCAGGTTGAGCACCGTCTGCTTCAAGTCGGAGTGGCCAGTCAGATGGTAGTAACCTTCGTCCCGTTGCTGGCGGCGGAGATAGGCGGGATCGAAGACGGGGTCGTAGGTCTGGCCGTAGATGCGGCTGCCCGAGATGGCGGAGTCGAGGTCGGTGCGGAGCGCGCCGGCAGAAACCGTGAGCTGCTCGTTAATCACCCGCTGATAGTAGCCGTGGGCGGTGAAGATGTCCGTGCTCGTGCCGTCCTTGGTCGTGACCTGGCGATCCGCCGACTCAAAGGGCCGGCGCCGCGTGTGGCGCTTGTTGTTGAGCTCCGTCTCGGCGTAGCGGGCCCCGACATGCCACTTCACCTCTTCCTTGCTCTCGTTGCCGGCGTCGACCGAGATGGTTTGGGTCACCTCATCGAGGTTGTAGAAGGTGGGCACCACATTGCGGGTGCCATAGGGAGCGCCGACGAGGTTCGTGTCGCCCCAATGGGTGGAACCCTTGCTGCCATTTCGCGTGCGGCGATCATAGCGAAGCTGGATCAGCGTTTGGTTGGCGGTGTAGACGCCGAACTCGAGCCAGACCTTGCCTCGCGTCAGCGACAGATCCTCGTCGTAAAGGGTGAAGCTCGTCTTTGTCGGCCGGAAGAAACCACCGGAGCCGTCGTACCAGACGCGAAAGTCCTCGAAGCCGGCCTCGAGGTGATATTTTTCGGGCCGCTCGAAACGGGCGACGAGCCGGTAGTCGCCGGCACCCGGCATGACGCGGGCATCGAACCGGAACAAGGAATCGTCGGATTCGCGCGTCAGGCGAAACTCCTCGATGCCCCCATAACCGTCTTTGCGGTGCTGGGTGAACTGCTGGAAGGCGGGGCGATCCCCGTCGAGGAGGGCCGCCCCGCCTCCGACGGTGATGCTGCCCTCCGTGGTGACGCTCGCGGCGAATCCCGCTCCCGGAAGGAGCAAGAACGCCCAAGGAGTAAAAGTGCGAAAACGGGACATGGCAGTCATGGTAGAATTAGAAACGAAGTGACGAGCTGACGTGTGAGCCGTGGATGGCCTCGTGGCAGCCGGCGGTCCAACACGTGCCACGTTGGACGAAGGAAGCATGGTCGCGGCCGCCGACCAGCAACTGGCCGGTGACCGTCTGCTGTTGGTAATGACACTGGAGGCAGAGCGTTTGATTGCGCGCCCGCAGCATCTTGTCGTTCACCGTGCCATGCGGATTATGGCAGGTGGTGCAATTTTCCCGGAGTGCCTCGTGCTCGAAGACGAACGGGCCGCGCTGAGAGTTGTGACACTTGAGGCAGGATTCATTGGCCGCCTCGAGGGCGGTGCCGCCGCCCTTGATCATCTCACCGCGGTGCGGGTTGTGGCAATCAGCGCAGGACACCTTGCCCGCCATCACGGGATGGGCATGCGGGAGGCTGAATTCGCCGCGCTTTTCCAAGTGGCACTCGAAGCAGGTTTCGGGCGAGAGGCGGGGATTGACGATGGTGCCGAAGGCCCCGCCGCTCTGGATGTGCGTGCTGCCGGGCCCATGGCATGACTCGCAGCCGACGTTCTTGGCGTTTTCTCCGGGAGCCATCAGCCGGGCATGAGTGGCGTCATGGAAGCTGCCATTGATCTGAGCGTGGCACTGCTGGCACTCGTTGGTGCCGGCGAATTTGGCGCCCGCGATCTTCGGGGGCGCAAAGGTCGGTCGATCGACCATTACGCAGGAGACGAGCAGGACGCCCCAGAGCGCCGTGCCGGCGAAAATCCACCTGGTCGCGTGGCGACGTGGTTGTGAGTTCATTTTGCGAAATCGCGAATGAGGGCGACGAGAGTCTTCATGTCGTCATCGCTGAGTTTGTCGGCGTAGGACTTCATCCGCTCCTTGCCGGTCTCGTCCTTCATGCCTTCCTTCATCGCCTTGATGGCGTCGGCGTCGCTGAACTTGGCCTGGTAGGCTTTGTCGGTGAGGTCCTTCGTCTTGGCTTTGCGGCCGGCCTTGGTCTCACCTTTGCCATCCTTGCCGTGGCAGGAGGCGCAGTTGACTTCGTAGTTCTCACTGACCGTTGCGGCTTGGACCACGAGGGCGCCGAGACCGAGGGTGGCGGTGAGAATAAGGAGGGCGCTGGTGTGCTTCATCGGGTGTTGGTTTTCAGTGGTTTGAGGGTGCCTGAAATCACGGCGCGTTGCTGCGCATGCCTTGCGGAGCGTTACGCAGTTCTTGCGGACGATGATCCTGCGCCGGCGCAAGAAATGCGCGGGCTTGCGCAAGCAGTGCCGCGAGCCCTGGACGGGGTTCAGGTAAGCTGGTGCCCGGTCCATGAGCGGCGACACCAAGATTTCCATCGTGCTCGGCGCTTGTACGGCGGTCTTTCTCGCGCTCGGCGCGAGTTTTCTGACCGCGTCACGCTCCAGCCCCGCCCCGGCGCCAGCGCATCCTTTACGCGAGCGGGAGCAGGTCGCCGCGTATGCGGGGACGGTGCGCATTTCGGCGGAAAGCATGCTGAAGAGTGGGGGCGATGCCTCGGCCCTCGATTGCTAC
Organism: uncultured Opitutia bacterium; assembly: GCA_903848965.1. GTDB lineage: Bacteria > Verrucomicrobiota > Verrucomicrobiia > Opitutales > Opitutaceae > ER46. Next base: position 7,765 of record CAINHV010000496.1, read on the forward strand.
GCGTGCCACGACGAAAAGAAGACGCCGCAGATTTCGCGCGATGCAACCGGCCAAGTGATCCTGCCGAAGGATCACGCCGATCTCATCTTCTCGATGCGCAACTGCGTTTCGTGCCACTCGGGATCGAGGGCCGTGAAGCTCGAAATCGATGGCGACGGCAACACGATCATTCCGCCGGCTCACGCCGGGGATCTCGTCCTGGCCCACGGCAAGGCGGACCACAACAACAACGCCTGCTTCAACTGCCACGATCCGAAGAAGCTCAACGAGCTGGTCACACGCGACGGCACCCGCCTCAAGCTCAGCGAGGCCACCATGCTGTGTGCGAGCTGTCACGGGCCGACCTATCGCGACTGGGATGCGGGTATGCATGGCCGCACCACCGGGCATTGGAAGCGCGAGCTCGGCGGCTTTGTCCGCGAGAGCTGCACGTCCTGCCACGATCCGCATGCCCCCGCCTTTCCCGCCTTGATTCCACGTCCGGGCCCGCGACCCGCGCCCAATGCCCCGGCCGCCCGGAGCCACTGACATGAACGAAAATCTTCCCGTGCCGCCGTCCCCCGCGCCCGAACCCGCCAGCATGAGCCGCCGGAGCTTCCTCCGCGGATCGACTGTAATGGCCGCCGGCGTGGCCGCGATGGCCGCCGGTCTCGCTCCGCTGCGGAAGCTCGGGGACTTCGGGTCGGTCGACGAATTTCTTCAGGCGCATTACAACGAGCTTTCGCCCGATCAGATGTCCACGGTGCTCTCGCGGATCGAGGGCGAGGTGCAACGGCAGTATGGCGTGCGTCCGCATGTCCGCGACTTGAAGGCCATGAACGGCGTCGAGTTTGTCTACGCGCTGAATCTCACGCGCTGCACGGGCTGCCGGAAGTGTGTTCACGCCTGCGTCGAGGAGAACAACCAGTCCCGTGACCCCGCCATTGAATACATCCGCGTGCTCAAGATGCCGAACGGCACTTTCGACATGGAGAAGGGCGATCACAATTATGCCCCGGAGTCCGTCCCGGAGCCGGGGTTTTTCTATATGCCGGTGCAGTGTCACCAGTGCAAAAATCCGCCCTGTGTGAAGGTCTGCCCCGTCAAGGCGACGTGGCAGGATCCCGATGGCATCACGGTGATCGATTACAACTGGTGCATCGGCTGCCGCTATTGCGAGGCGGCCTGCCCGTATTTTGCCCGGCGCTTTAATTTCTCCGAGCCCACCATCCCGAAGGAGCAACTCAACACCAACATGTCCTACCTCGGCAATCAGCCGCGGCATAAGGGCGTGATGGAAAAGTGTCACTTCTGTGTGCAGCGGACGCGGGCCGGCCTCTATCCGGCCTGCCTTGAGGTCTGCCCGACGGGTGCACGGAAGTTCGGCAACATTCTCGATCCGCACAGCGAGGTCTCCCAGATCCTGAAGCACAAGCGGGTCTTCGTGCTCAAGGAGGAGGTCGGGACCCTCCCGCGGTTCTTCTACTACTTCGACGTATGATCCGCGCCGTCCGCAATTACTTCGTGTTCCTCGGCCGTTCCGCGGCCCTCGCGTTCGACGGCGACTGGCGTTATTATGCGTGGCTCGGGGCTCTGACGGCGATGTGCGCCATCGGGCTCAATGCCTATTCCCACCAGCTGGTCGACGGCCTAATCACCACCGGGATGACGGACCAGGTATCGTGGGGCGTCTACATCGCAAACTTCACCTTCCTCGTCGGAGTCGCGGCCGCGGCGGTGATGCTCGTGATTCCCGTCTACGTTTACGGCAACGAGGAACTCCACGATCTCGTGATCTTCGGTGAACTGCTGGCGGTCGCCGCGATCATCATGTGTCTCGCCTTCGTTACGGTCGATCTCGGCCGGCCCGACCGGTTCTGGCACCTGATTCCCTTCCTCGGCGAATTCAACTTTCCCGGATCGATGCTGAGCTGGGACGTCATCGTCCTGAACGGCTACCTCGTCCTCAACGTCTACATCTGCGGCTACCTGCTCTATTCCCGCTACCGGGGACAAAAGCCGGCGAAGTGGTTCTACATCCCCTTTGTCTTCATCGGGATTTTCTGGGCCATCTCGATTCACACCGTGACGGCGTTCCTCTACGTCGGCCTCGGTGGCCGGCCGTTCTGGAACTCGGCGATCGTGGGGCCGCGCTTCATCGCCTCGGCGTTCACGGCCGGCCCGGCGATGATCATCCTCGCGCTGCAGGTCATCCGCCGGGTCACGGCTTATCACGTGCCCGACCGCGCCCTGCTGACGCTGCGCTCGATTGTGCAGGTTTCGATGATCATCAACCTGTTCCTGCTGGCGAACGAGGTGTTCAAGGAGTTCTACACCGACAGCCTGCATGTCGCCTCGGCCCGTTACCTCTATTTCGGGCTGCACGGCCACCATGCGCTCGTCCCGTGGATTTGGACGGCCATCGGGCTTAATCTCACGGCGATGACCATTCTCGCCCTGCCGATCAGCCGAAGCATCAAGTGGCTCGATTTAGCCTGTGTCTGCGCGATCCTCGGCATCTGGATCGAGAAAGGCATGGGTCTCGTGATTCCCGGCTTTGTGCCGTCGCCCCTGGGCGAGATTGTGGAATATATTCCGTCCTGGAATGAGACCTTAATCTGCCTCGGGATTTGGGCGTTCGGGCTGCTCTGTTACACGCTCTTCCTTCGGATGTCGGTGCCGATTTTGCTGGGGACCCTCAGCCAGGCCGGCGAGCGCAACTTGGTTCCGGCCCCCGCGACCCCGCGGTCGGACCTTCCGGCGACCAACTCGGCCCACTAATCGCACTTCCCATGGCCCAACAATTGACCCTCACGGACGCCCAGGAATCGTTGACTGGCCACGTGGCCAGCAAGGGCACGGAGATTCGCGAGAAGTACGGCCCGCGGATCGGCTGGAGTGAAATCCTGCGCATCCTCGAGGATCGGGCGTGTGTGCGTTATCCCTGCGAAGTCGTGTTTGACGACGGTCCGCTGCGCGACGGGGAATTTGCCCATCCGGTCGCGAAGGGGGCCATGCCCGAGGAAGGCTACCGGATGCATGTGCATCCTTTCTTCTCGGTCGAACCCGGCATCCTGCCGGCCCTGGTACTTTATCAACTCGTGCTCGTGAACTACGGCGACTTCGCCTCGCCGGAGGATGCCGAGACGTTTGGAGCCGCGGTCCTCGGCATCACTCGTGACGCGTACTACGAGCAACTTTGCGCCGCCTCTGATATGATCAGCGAGAGCACGGGGATGCAGGCGCCAGCGCCCGAGCTTGCGGCCGGAGGTTGCGGCTGTGGCGGCGGTGGCCATTGTCACGGTTAAATCGCGTTTCCTTCCGCGGCGAAGGCGGGATGGAGGTTCGCGAAGCTCGAAATTTTCCGCGGCCCCGCGGCCAAAAAAAGAACGGGATTGATTCGCTCTGCGGTGCTCGCCACGTTCTCGCCTTCTCGTTGGACGCTTAGCTCAGTTGGTTAGAGCACCAGTATCACACACTGGGGGTCCCCGGTTCGAGCCCGGGAGCGTCCACCAGCCTTCGCCGAGCGGAGCGAGGACGAAGGCTGCCCGCCGAAGCTTTAGCGAAGGCGGGCTCAAATGTGGCAGTCGGCGGTGCTACGACTGGGCAGGCCATCGCCCGCGCCCCGGCAAAATTTGCGCCGGTACCGTCCGGGTCTCCGGTGCGGGCAATGCGTCCGACGCCGCGCTCGTCGAAGTTTGCGACCTCCCTTAACCGAACTTGGAAGTTCGAACCGACTCCTGGCTTCTTGGTATCAGGCTCCATCCTGATCGAGCAGGGGTTGAGCCTGAAGCTAGGAATCCAGGAACCATTTAACCACCAAGGCACCGAGACACCGAGGACGACGCGACTGGTCCGTGGGGCGACTCGGCGTAACCCGGCCCGTGCGGGCAGTGATTTCTCTTCTGCTTAACCTGGAGTCGTCCGCTGCTCACGGCCGCACCGTCGGCAACACCACAATTCGGCTCTCGGAATTCCGCCTTCGCCATTTTCCCAACGCTCCCGGTTTGCCCGCTGCCGGAAATTCGTTCGACTGGGCGGACCCATGAACGCCCTGGCTCTGCCGTTTCGATCCGCCTTGCTTTGGCTCGCCGTGCTCGCGACGGGCGCCGCTCCCGTCCGGGCCGCCGGCGCCGGGTTCGCGGTCGCGACCTTCAGCGCGGATGTGACGATCCCTCCGGGCCACGCGATGATCGGCGGCGGCAACTTTTATTCCTCGGTGGTCGTGGACCCGCTTTACGCCAAGGGCGTCGTGCTCCTCGGCGGCGGGTCGCCGATCGTGTTTGTGTCGGTCGACTGGTGCGAGATTCGCAACGATGCCTACACGCGCTGGCGCGAGGTGCTGGCGGAGGCGGCGGGCACCACGCCAGATCGCGTGCTCGTGAGCGCCGTGCACCAGCATGAGGCGCCGGTGGTCGATCTCACGGCGCAGCGGCTGATGGCGGCGCACGGGTTGGACAACAGTATCTGCGACCTCGCCTTTCATGAGGAGGCCGTGCAGCGCGTCGGCCGGGCCGTCCGCGAGGCGTTGCCAAAAAGCCGGCCCATCACGGGGCTGGGGATCGGGCAGGCGAAGGTGGAGCGAATGGCCTCGAACCGGCGCTATCACTTGCCGGACGGATCCGTTTCCTACAACCGCACCAGCGCGGCGGCGAAGAACGTCCTGGCGCGCGACGGCGAGGAGGGGACGATCGATCCCTGGCTGAAGACGCTGACGCTCTGGGCTGGCGACGAACCGGTCGTGGCGCTGAGCACCTACGCCGTGCACCCGATGAGCTACTACCGGACCGGCGAAATCTCGGCGGACTTCGTCGGAATCGCCCGCGACCGGCGCCAGCAGGACACGCCTGGCTGCTTTCAAGTTTATTTCAGTGGCGCCAGCGGGAATGTCACCGCCGGCAAGTACAACGACGGCACCCGCATGATTCGCCCGCTCCTCGCCGGCCGCCTGTATGCGAGTCTCTTGGACGCCTGGCAGGCTACGCAACGGACGCCGCTGACCAAGCTGGAGTTCCGTTCGACGAAAGTCCGGATCGAGCCCCGCCGCGACGCGGGTTTTTCGGTCGCGGAACTGGAGGCGAAGCTGACCCCGGCCACGCCCCCGCACGAGCGCAGCCTCGCGGCGATGGGGCTGAGCTGGCGCCAGCGCACGGACGCCGGGCACGAACTCGATGTGCCGCTGATCGACTTCGGACTCGCGCAGTTGCTCCTGCTGCCGGGCGAGATGTATGTTGAGTACCAGCTCGCAGCGCAGCAGCTGCGGCCCGACTCGTTCGTGATGGTGGCCGGCTTCGGCGAAGCCGCGACGGGCTATTTCCCGATCGACCGCGCGTGGGCCGAGAAGGACTTGAACCTCGATGACTGGTGCTGGGTCGCACCGGGATCCGAGCAGCCGATGCTGGACGCGATCCGCCGCGTGCTCGTGCCGGGAACGCCGCGGTAAACGTCAGTTGTTATCGGCGGCGCGCGGCTCTGATTCCTGGCTTCCTGGTTTCAGGCTCCAGCTTGATCGAGCGAGCAGGGGTTGAGCCTGAAGCCAGGAATCCAGGAAGACTTCCGAACCATTTAGAGGCTGTCGTGCACTTCCTGTCGCCTGCAGGGCCGAGCTCCGTCGAGGCCGATGGCATGGCTTCACGAATTCGGACTCGGGGGACCTCGTCCCTCCAATTGTCCTCATCGGTTTCACATCAGAAGAGGTGCACGACACGTTCTAACCACCGAGGCAACGAGACACCGAGGAGGGCGCGGCGGCTCCCACTCACGCGACTGGTCCGTGGATCACCTCGGCGTAGCCCTGCCCGTGCGGGCAGGGA
>CAINHV010000497.1 GCA_903848965.1 uncultured Opitutia bacterium
AGGGGTCCTGCGCCGGGACGCGAATGTCTCGCGGAAGATTTTGTCACCCTTCCAGCAGCATCACTCCGCTCAGGCTGGACCGGGGTCCTCGGCGGGCGGGCGGGCCTCGGCGGCGCGGTAGCGATCCTTCTTGCTCGGGCGTCGGCCCTTGATGCCTCCGGGGGCTGGCGGTGCAGGCGCTGTGACCGGTTGCGGTTCGAAGCCTGGAATCTGCTCGCGGGGGAGAGCGACGCGGTTCCGCTTCTCGATCAATTGGAAATGCGCATGGGTCTCCGCGCTGATGAAACTCACGGCCACCCCGCGTTCGCCGGCGCGGCCGGTCCGGCCGATGCGATGGGTGTAGTCCGTAGCCGAGCGCGGCAGATCGAAATTCACCACGACCGGGAGTTGCTCGATATCGATGCCGCGGGCGGCGATATCGGTCGCGACGAGGACCTGAATCTTCGAGGCCTTGAAATCCGCGAGGGCCTGCGTTCTCGCGCCCTGACTGAGCTCGCCGTGCAGCGCCTCGGCCAGCACGCCGCCGCGTCGCAGTTTGTCGGCCACGTGTTCGGTCAGATACTTCGTGCCGACAAAGACCAGCACGCGGGTCCAGCCGTGCGTTTGGATCAGGTGACGCAGCAACTGTGCCCGGCGGGGCGCGTCGACCTCGATCGCGCGTTGCTCGATGTCCGGAGTTGTTTCCGGTGATGCGGCGACCTCGACCCGCACGGGATCGCGGAGGAGATCGCGGGCGAGCGCCTCGACCGGCGGTGGGAACGTCGCGGAAAAGAGCAGCGTCTGCCGTTTGCCCGGCAACCGCTGAATGATCTGGCCGAGTTCGGCGGCGAAACCGAGGGCGAGCAGCCGGTCGGCCTCGTCAAGGACGACGGTCTGCACCGCGGAGAGCGAAACGGCATTCTGGCTGACGAGATCGAGCAATCGGCCCGGCGTGGCCACGATGATGTCCGCGCCGCCGCCCAGCGCCATCATCTGCGGATTGATCGAAACGCCGCCATACACGACGAGCAGCTTGATCGGCTCCGGCAGAAACCGACTGTAGCGCCGGATCGACTCGCCGATCTGGGCCGCGAGTTCGCGGGTGGGCACGAGAATCAGGGTCCGGACAAACCGTCCCGGTTCACGACGATTCGCGGAGAGCCGCTGGAGCAGGGGCAACGCGAACGCCGCGGTCTTGCCGGAGCCGGTTTGCGCCGAGGCCCACACATCTGCGCCGCGCAGGATGGCGGGAATCGCGGCGGTCTGGATGGGAGTCGGCGTCTCGTAGCCTTTTTCCGCGATCGCACGAAGCAGCGGGATCGAAAGTTGGAGGGACGTGAAAGTCATCGGATGGGAGGACAGCTGGAGTGGCACGAGTCGGCCGACCCGTGAAACGCAGCGCGAATGAGATTCATGGATCGGGAGACCCATGCCACCCAAACGCCGGAGGCCACGAAGCGCATTAAGCCACGTGGACGACGATGGTCTGGCCCTCGACCGTCACCTGATCGCCGGCGGCGAGTTGCTTGCGCTTTCGCGTCTCCAGGGCGCCGTTCACCTGCACGCGACCTCGGGCGACCAACTGCTTGGCGGCGCCTCCGGTGTCGGCAAGGCCGCCGAACTTGATGAACTGGCAGAGCTCGATCGGCACTTCGCGAACGGTGACTTCGCGCGGTGCCGGGGCGGTTTCCTTGGTCATGGCGCACCGTGAGCGGCGCCCAATTTGGAGTCGAACCTTCTATTGGTTCCCGGCGGGTGGGGGCGGCGGGTGTCGGGGCGGGGAGTGGGGCGCCGCCAAACAGCGCCGATGGTTCGGGATGACACGAGTTTCTGTTTGCGCTGGGGTGCGGCGGTGCGTTGTCCTGTCCGACCTACGTTTTCATGAAGCGCACCCATCACTGTGCCCAGCTGTCCCTCACCGATCTCGACGCGACCGTGTCGCTGCTGGGTTGGGTGGATACGATCCGCGACCAAGGCGGCATCATCTTCGTTGACCTGCGCGACCGCAAAGGCGTCACGCAGATCAAGCTCGAGCCGCGGGATAATACCCAGCTTGGTGAGCAGCTGAAGCAGCTGAAGCCGGAGTCCGTGATCGGCATCACCGGCAAGGTGACGGGCCGTCCCGCGGGCACCGAGAATGGCGCGCTACCGACCGGCCAGGTCGAGGTCGACGCCACTGCGCTCGAGATCTTCAACATTTCCGAGACGCCGCCGTTCCCGCTCGACGACGCGGGTGGCGACAAGGTCAACGAGGACCTCCGTCTCACCTACCGCTATCTCGATCTGCGCCGGCCGAAGATGCGCCGCAACCTCCAGGTGCGTCACCGGGCCGCGAAGTCGATTCGCGATTACTTTGACCAGCAGGAGTTCATCGAGGTCGAGACGCCCGCGTTGTTCAAGAGCACGCCGGAAGGCGCGCGCGAATATCTCGTGCCGTCGCGCATTCATGCCGGCGAGTTCTACGCGCTCTCGCAGTCGCCCCAGCAGTTCAAGCAGATCCTCATGGTCGCCGGCGTGGAGAAGTATTTCCAAATCGCCCGCTGTTTCCGCGACGAGGATCTCCGCTCGGATCGCCAGATGGAGTTCACGCAGGTGGACGTCGAGGCCTCGTTTGTCACCCGCGAGGACATCTATGCGCTGTTCGAAGGCATGCTGAAGAAGCTCTGGCGCGACGTGCTCGATCACGATCTCCCGACGCCGTTCCCGCGCATGGCATATGTCGATGCGATGAACCGTTACGGCGTCGACAAGCCCGACGTCCGCTTCGGCATGGAGCTCGTGGACTTCTCGGACACGTTCAAGAATTCCGCGTTCAAGGTTTTCCAATCCACCGTCGCGGGCGGCGGCGTGATCAAGGCGATCAACGGCAAGGCGCTCGCCGATCTCACGCAGGGCGAACTCAAGAGTCTGGAAGAGATCGCGAAGTCGCTCGGGGCAAAGGGCCTCGCGTTCATCAAGATCGAGGGCGGCGAGTGGAAGTCGCCGATCGTGAAATTCTTCTCGCCCGAGGAAAAGGCCGCACTCTCCGAGAAGCTCGGACTCGAAGAGGGCGACATGGTGTTCTTCGCTGCGGCGCCTTGGGACAAGGCCTGCGCGATTCTCGGCCGGCTCCGGCTCGAGGCGGCGCAACTGCTCCAGAAGCGCGGCAAGCTGACGGTCCGTCACGACGATTGGAAATTCCTCTGGGTGATCGACTTTCCGTTGATGAGCTACGACGAAGGCCAGAACCGGTTCGTCGCGACGCATCATCCCTTTACCGCGCCGGTGCCGGAAGATACTCCGTTCCTGGACTCGAACCCAAAGGCCGTGCGTGGTCAGCACTACGACGTCGTCTTGAACGGCATGGAACTCGGCGGCGGTTCGATTCGGATTCACCAGCCCGCGCTGCAGAAGAAAGTCTTTGAGGAAGTGCTCAAGATTCCGGCTGACATGGTCGAGAGCCGTTTCGGCTACATGCTCAAGGCGTTTACTTTCGGCGCGCCGCCCCACGGTGGCATTGCGTTCGGTCTGGATCGCATGTGCGCGCTGCTCTGCGGCACGACAAGCATCCGTGACGTCATCGCCTTCCCGAAGACGCAGAAGGGGCAGGACCTCATGGCCCAGAGCCCGACTCCGGTCACCGAGAAGCAGCTCAAGGAGCTGCACATCGCGATCGTGATGCCCGAGTAGGCGGCGGAGAGCTCTGGTGGACGTTGATGGGATCTAGCTGCGGCTACTGCTCCCGGTTTCGGCTTGGCTGTACCTCTGGCCGTGCAACGGTTCGTGCCGTCGCGCCCGCTGTTGGCGTGATTCGCATGCCGAAGATCCGATTCACGCAGAGCATCCAGCGACAGGTCGCCTGATCTCCGCACACGGTCGCCGGTGCCTCCCTGCGAGAGACCTTGAACTCTTGTTTTGCGGGCAACCCCGCGGCCAAGGGTTATGCCCTCGACGATCTAGGCGCGCCTCCTTGCGGAAATACGAAAGCGGGTCATCTAGGTGGCGGGCCTGGCCCGCCACCCACGCATGGATTTCAAACTCTGTTCCGAGTACCAGCCGACCGGCGATCAGCCGCAGGCGATCGTGAAGCTGGTCGCCTCGCTTCGGGCGGGAAATCGCTATCAGACGCTCCTCGGCGTCACCGGTTCGGGCAAGACGTTCACGATGGCGAACGTCATCGCGCAGGTGCAGCGGCCGACGTTGATCATCTCGCACAACAAGACCCTCGCGGCGCAGTTGTACTGCGAGTTCAAGAGCTTCTTTCCCGAAAACGCGGTCGAATACTTCGTCAGCTACTACGACTACTACCAGCCCGAGGCCTACATCCCGTCGAGCGACACCTTCATCGAGAAGGACTCTTCAATCAACGAGGAGATCGAGCGGATGCGGATGTCGACGACGAGTTCGCTCGTGTCGCGACGCGATGTGATCGTGGTGGCGAGCGTGTCATGCATCTACGGCCTCGGTTCGCCGCAGGAGTTCGCGGCGATGCGGATTCCGCTGCGCCGCGGAGCCACCCTCGGCCGGCAGGTGCTGCTCGAGCGGCTGGTGGACAATATTTACGAGCGGAACGACTACGAGTTGAAGCCCGGCCGCTTCCGGGTGCGGGGCGACGTCGTGGACGTGATGCCGTCCTACCTCGAACACGGGCTGCGGGTGGAGTTTTTTGGCGACGAGATCGATGCGCTCAGCGAGTTCGATCCGATGACGGGCGACGTGATTCGGACGCTCGACCAGTTCGATCTTTATCCAGCGAACCAGTATGTCACGAGCCGCGGGAAACTCGAGCCGGCGATCGGGGCCATTCGTCATGAGCTGGACGAGCGCGTGGCCCATTTCGAGAAGGGCGCGCAGTATCTCGAGGCCCAGCGGATCCGGATGCGGACCAACTACGATCTGGAGATGCTGCAGGAAATGGGCTTCTGCAACGGCATCGAGAATTACTCCCGGCATCTGACCGGGCGGCAGCCAGGGGATCGCCCGTTCTGCCTGCTGGATTTTTTCGCGAAGGACTTCCTCGTGATCGTGGATGAAAGCCATGCGACCATCCCGCAGATCGGCGGGATGTTCAATGGGGACAAGGCCCGCAAGGAGACGCTGGTGAATTTCGGGTTTCGGCTGCCGTCGGCCCTCGACAACCGTCCGCAGAGCTTCGTCGAATTCGAGCAGGTCACCGGGCAGATCGTTTACGTTTCGGCGACCCCGGCGCCCTTCGAACTGGAGCGCTCCTCGGTGGTGGCGGAACAACTCATCCGCCCGACCGGCCTGCTCGATCCCGGGATCGTCGTGCGCCCGGCCAAGGGACAGGTCGAGAACCTGATCGCCGAGATCGCCGCGGCCACGAAGGCGGGCGAGCGCGTGCTCGTGACGACGTTGACCAAGCGGCTCTCGGAGGATCTGACGAGTTTCCTGCGCGAGGCGAAGATCCGGGTGGAGTATCTGCACTCGGACATCGATGCGATTGAGCGGGTCGAAATTCTGCGGAACCTCCGGCTGGGCAACTTCGATGTGCTGGTGGGCATTAATCTCCTCCGCGAGGGACTCGATCTCCCGGAGGTGGCTCTCGTGGCGATCCTGGATGCGGACAAGGAAGGCTTCCTGCGCAGTGAAACGTCATTGATCCAGACGGCGGGGCGGGCGGCGCGCCACGAGAAGGGCCGCGTGATTTTTTATGCGGATGTGATCACCGAATCGATCCGCAAGACCCTTGAGGCGGTGACATACCGGCGTGAAAAGCAGCTCGCCTACAATGTCGCACACGGCATCACGCCCCGGGGCGTGAAGCGGGGGGCGCAGGCGAGCCTGCACGTGTATGATGGCTCAGGTGATCGCAGCGGCGCGGACGCGGCGCTTGCGGAGACGATCCACGATGTGGCGGCCGTGGTGGCCGAGTTGGAGGAGGAAATGCAATCGGCGGCCGAGCGGCTGGAGTTCGAACGGGCGGCGGTGTTGCGCGACCAGATCGATGCCCTGAAGAGCGGCGATTACACGAAGGGCGCGCGGCCGACTGGCAAGGAATACGCGCAGGCCCGGAAGACGGCGGCGGCGGTGCGAAAGAAGCGGTAGGGGATTTTCGGTTTTAGATTCTCGATTTTGGATTTGTCGAACCGGCGAACCAATCGGCGTCGAGGGGGTGAAGCGGGGCTCGCGTCGGGTAGGCAGCGGCTGAGGCACCCGTTCGTCCGCCAATCGAAAATCGAGAATCCAAAATCGAAAATTATCCGGAGACCCAGCCGGCGGTGGTTTGGCGATCGGGCCGCAGGACTCCGATGCACGGCAGGTTGCGATAGCGCTCGGCGAAATCGAGGCCGTAGCCGATCACGAACTTGTCGGGGATCTCGAACCCGACGAAGTTGGCCTCGATCGGCACTTCGCGGCGGCCCTTCTTGTCGAGCAGCACGCAGGTGCGGAGGCTGGCGGGGGAGAGATCCTGGATGAGCCGGCTGACGAGCTGAAGCGTCTTGCCGGTGTCGAGGATGTCATCGATGAGCAGCACGTGGCGCTGCCTGATGTCGAGGGTGAGGCTGTGGACGATCTGGGGCGTGCCGATCGACTTGGTCTGGTGGCCGTAGCTCGAGACCCGGATGCAGTCGAGCCGCACCGGGTTGTCGATTTCCCGCATGAGATCGGCCGTGAACATCACGGCGCCATTGATCAGCGAAACGATGGTGAACTCCCCGTCACCATAGGCTGCCTTGATTTCGCCGGCGAGCGACCTGACCCGTCGCTGGATTTGCTCGCCGCTGAAAAGGACCTCGGCGAGGTCGGGATGCATAGCCGGTCGCATGGCGTTGGGCATTTGAGGGAATGGCAGGGAGACAAAGCGGGGAGGGCGACGCAACCCCGGTTTGGGGTGGCTCGGGTCTCCGACCGGTGAAGTTAGTCGAGCAGTCCGATCCATCTTCATGG
>CAINHV010000498.1 GCA_903848965.1 uncultured Opitutia bacterium
CGGGCAAGTCGGCCCAGTGCTGATAGTTGGCCAGGCAGTTCACGCGAACGATCCCCTCCGGAAATGTCGTATCCGACCCGAAGTCGAAATTGTTCGGGATGCAAATGACCCCGCTGCGCGGATCCACCGCAGCCGCCGGCTGCGCGTAGTCGAAGCGATCGGAGTCATTGAAGAAAACAATGGTGTCGCTCCCCCACCCGAACTCGGCGGGTTGGCGGTTCAACACGGTGATGGTTTCGATGAACGTGAGACGGGGGGCGTTGGCTGGATTTGGAGGGCCGAGCTCCGCCGAGGCCGGAATACCTTGTGCAACGGATTCGGACTCGGGGGACCTGGTCCCTCCCATCAAGCGTTCCGTCTCGGCTGAGCCGATGGAGGAGATGACGTGGGTGGCGGTGATTTCCTCGCCGGTGTCGAGGGTCAGCACATTTAGTCCGGCTCGTTGGGCGAGGCGTTGCACGCCGCACTTCATCCGGCGCTCGCCACCCGCAGCGCGGTACTTCTCGAGCAGGACGCGAAGGATTCGGCGCACGCCCTCGTAGGGCCGGGCGAAGCCTTCGAGGAAGAGCGCCTTGAACATGATCACGAACTGCCCGAACTCCATGTCGTGCTCGGTGGCGCTGCCGTAGTACATCAGCGGACAGAAGAGCATCTCCTCGAGCAGGGGATTTCGGATGTGCTCGCGGACGATGGCGCGGCCGGAAACAGGCTGCGCGTCGAGGGAGACGTCAGCGAAGGCCTTGATCACCGCGACGAGCCGTCGAAAGCCGTCGATCTCCGCTGGAAACTGCGCGGCGATCTCCTGCTCGAAAATTGCGAAATCGTTCGTGAAGCGCAGCGACACTTCACCGCGCGGACCAAATGCAACGCGGGACTGCCGCTGTTCGCAGAGGGCGAACTCGTCCCGGTCGATGCGCAACTGGCGCAGGAGCTTCGTCAGTGGCGTCCCTTTCACACCGGGACGCACGAAATTCGTCATCGCATGCAGGCCGACATCATACTTTCGACCGGCGATGCTGTAGAAACCGTTCAGGCCACCGACGGCGTTGTGGCGCTCGAAGATACAGACCGACTTTCCGAAGTGCGCCAACCGGATGCCCGCCGCGAGTCCGGACATCCCCGCCCCAATGATGACGGCGTCGTAGTGCGAGCGACTGTTCATGCGAAAATGCCTCCGGCATTTGCGCTGGGCCGGCGACCGGAAACGAGAAGGCGCGGGAAGACTCTGATGCGACGGGACGGGCGAATCGCCGCCAGCTAGCGCTTTTCCGCCAGGGCGTTGAACTTGGGCGTCAGGTACTCGCCGCAACTGTCGAGACTGGCGAGCTGCGTGTAGTCCGCCTCCGGCACCTCAATGCCATGGCGCTTACGGAGTTCCATGACGATATCGAGAAAGTCCATGCTATCGAGCTGGAGCTGGTCGCGCAGGCGCACGTCCGGCTTCACGTTGCTCAAGTCCTCATCCGGCGCGATATCCGCGATGATATCAAGCACCAGCTTCTTGCATTCTTCTTTGGTCATGGGTCAGGTGCGGCGGAATTAGCGGACAAACCGCCTAACAATCAACGTGGAATTTATTCCTAGCATCCCGAAGGAATTATTCAGAATGGTGTCCACTTTCGCAACTTTCCGAGGGTGATTCAGCACGAGTCCGGGTAAGGCGCACAGCGGATCAAGATTCACGACATTGATGGTCGGATGAACGGTCAAATCGTCGAAGGACGGCAGGTTGCCCGCCAACTCAAGCGCTCCGGCCGCGCCCATCGCGTGACCGATGAAGCTCTTGGTGTTGTTGATGTGGGTGTCGGGACAGCCCTCGCCGAACACCGCGCGGATACCCTCGCACTCCTGGACATCGCCCAGCGGCGTGGCCGTGGCGTGGGTATTGACGATGTGGATATCGGCCGGGGTCAGTCCCGCGCGGCGAATCGCCGCCCGGATGCACTCCGTTTGGCGGACCGGATTCGGCAGGACGTAGTCGCTGGCATCGCTGTTGACGTGGTAACCGGCGATCTCGGCGTAAATCTTCGCGCCCCGCGCTTGGGCATCCTCGAGCCGCTCGAGGGTGTAAAGGCAGCCGCCCTCGGAAATCACGATGCCGTTGCGCGCCAAATCGAACGGCCGCGACGCCTCGTGTGGCACCGCGTGGGTCGCGAGCGCGTTCTGTGACTTGAAGCCCGCGAAAATGCCGAAAGTGTGGATGCTCTCGCTCACTCCGCCGCAGATCGCGAAATCGACTTCGCCCAGGCGCAGCATCTGGGTGGCATGGATGAGGCCCATGTTGCCCGCGGCGCAGGCCGCGCCGATCGTATACGCGGGCCCGGTGACGCCGAGGTTCAACGAAGCCTCGCCCGCGGGGTTGTTCGCGACGGTGCGAGGGTTGTGATAGTGCGACCAGTACTTGGTATCGTACCCAAACTTCGAGATGGCGTAGATTTCGTTCTCGGTCTCGACGTTGCCGTGTTCGGTGAGGCCGATGTAGATCCCGGTCCGATCCTTCGGCAGTGACTCCACAGTCATGCCGCTGTCCGCCAGAGCCTCGCGTGCACAGTAGATGCTGATGCTGCCGGAGCGGGTCCCGACGCGTACTTCCTTCTTTTTTTGATACTTGAGTGGATCGAAGTGACACACGCCGGCGAGTTGCGGGCCCATGTACCTAACCTCGATCTGCTCGATGCCGCCGACGCCGGCCAGCAGGTTGCCGCGGAATTCGGCCAGCGTATTGCCGTTCGGGGCGGTCAAACCGACGCCAGTGATGACGATGCGAGAGTCCTTCATTCGGAATGAAAGGAAATCGCTACCCAACCTACCCGCGAAAGCAATACCACGTTGGCCCGGGGACCCGGTCCGTCGAAGGACGGTCGTGGTTTGGTCGTTCCGCCTTCAGGCGGAACGGCGAACGCCGAGCCTCCCCGATCAAAAGGCGTCGGGTAGCCTGCTGCGATGGAGCGCGCGTTGTCGGGCGGAAACAGATCCGCCGTGACGGGCTTGGGAAGCACGCTTGAAGGCCGCGCCAGCTGCCGGCCCCATGTCATCTGTGCCTCAAGCCAGTTTACGCTGCGCCGAAAATACCGGTCGCAGATCTTTGCTGAGCTGGTCGTGCAACGCCTGCACCTGGCGGTAGCGTGCCACATTCCCGCGATTGGGTACGCAGCGACTCTCCTCTTTTACCGCGACGACTCCGGTCGTGAACTCCGGCAGGCGCGCTGATCGCCGTCCCTCGCCTCGCGCCAGACACCACGCGGCCTGCAACGCACCGCCGAGCGCCGCGCCTTCCTCCTCCATCATGCCCACCACGGGTACCCCGAAAACATCCGCCATCATCTGCCGCCAGGCCGCGGATTTGGCGCCGCCACCGGTGACGCGGATTTCCTTCGCCTTCACTCCCAGGGCGGCGAGCCGCCGCAGCCCGTAATTCATGCCGAGCGTCGCACCCTCCATCGCCGCCCGGGCGAGATGTGGCGCATTGAACGTGGAGGCATTGAGCCCGACGTAGGTGCCCGACCCATCCGGCACGTTCGGAGTTCTCTCGCCGGCCAGATACGGCAGCATGAGCAGACCGTCCGATCCGGCGGACGTCGCATTCACGGCCTGCTCGAGTTGGGCATGGTCCCACCCAAAGAGGCCGCGCACCTGTTCGGTGACGGTGGTGACATTCATCGTGCAGAGCAGCGGCAGCCATCCACCTGTCGAGGAACAGAAGGCCGCGATCTCACCCTGCGGATCGATCACCGGCTGGGCGGCGTGCGCGTAGATGGTGCCGCTGGTGCCGAAGCTCGCGGAGATGATCCCGGGCGTCACATTGCCGGTGCCAATTGCCCCCATCATGTTGTCGCCGCCTCCGGCACTGACCACGACATCGGTCGCGAGGCCAAACTTCGCCGCCAACTCGGCCCGGAGCACCCCCGCGGCTTCGTGAGATTCGCTCAGCGGCGGCAACCAGTCGGCGAGGTTGCGATCGATGGCCTCGATCGCAGCCTTCGACCAGACGCGCCGCCGCACATCCATCAGCGCGGTGCCCGAAGCGTCGCCGTGCTCCATGAAGTAGTTTCCGGTCAGATAAAAATTCAGGTAATCGTGCGGCAGGAGGACATGCCGCAGCCGGCGGAAATTCGCGGGCTCGTGCCGCTTCAGCCAAAGAATCTTCGGGGCCGTGAAGCCGGGAAGGATGAGATTGCCGGTCGCGCGAATGGCTGCCTTGGGTCCGCCGAGCCTCTTTGTGATGATCGCGCACTCCGCCGTGGTGCTGGTGTCGCACCAGAGTTTCGCGGGCCGAATCACCGCGCCCTCTTCATCGAGGGGTACGAACCCGTGCTGCTGGCCGGAAACCCCGATGCCGCGCACCCGGGCACGATCAATCTTCGAGACGACCGCTTGGATGACCGTGTCCAGTGCGCGTACCCACTCCGCCGGATGCTGCTCCATGTGTCCGAGCGGCAGCCCCTCGATCAACCTGTGCGGGGCGCGCGCCTCGGCGATGACCCTTCGGGCTTCAAGATCGAGGACGATCGCTTTGACGCTTTGCGTGCCGGAATCGATGCCGATGAAAAGACTCATAGGAGTGGAGTCATCGCGCCAAATCCTCCGCACCGGCGCAAGTCACCGCTGAAACTTTCCATCCTTCCCGGATACCCGGCCCGGAAACGCCGGCCGAAAGGCACTCGTGTAACGCATTACGTTACATACCTCCCGCCGCCGGCGAAGCCTGCATTCCAATCCGTCCGACTTGGGGACCGAGCCAACGTGTAACGTATTACGTTACACGTCGGCTTGGCCGGAGTCCGAAAAAAGTCTCAGGTGGGCCGGGCGCGGCTCAGCGCG
Organism: uncultured Opitutia bacterium; assembly: GCA_903848965.1. Taxonomy (GTDB): domain Bacteria; phylum Verrucomicrobiota; class Verrucomicrobiia; order Opitutales; family Opitutaceae; genus ER46. Next base: position 4,822 of record CAINHV010000498.1, read on the forward strand.
TGCCGGTGTTGTTGGTCTTCACCGTGTCGAGAAACTCGACCGGCGAAAAATCGTCCGTCAGCAACTGGGCGGAGCGCGGCAGAGTTGGAATCGCGATGTGCTCGCGGCGGATAGTATCGAGATCAAGCCGATCGACAAAGAGTGGGCGGCGCAGCGTCCCGGTCGTGGGCCAGTTCTTCGGGTCGGTGACGATCGGATCTTTATACATCACCGCGCAGGCAATCACGTTGCCGCGGCCCGCCGTCTCGAAAAGCACCACCTGCGGGAACACGGCCTGCAGCGTCTTGAGGTCGGAGTAGTAGAGCTGGCTCGTGGCGTGCAGGTTGGTGACGAAGACTCCGCGATCACCAAGCCGCGCGGCGCACTCCCGATAGAATTCCTCCGTCTTCAGGTGGGGCGGTACGAAGCCACCGCGAAACGCATCGAGAATGATCCAGTCCCAAGTCTGCCGATCGCGTTTCACGAACATCCGGCCGTCCAGCACGGCGACCGGCGTTCGTTCGGTCGGCTGGAAACCGAGCCGAGTGCGGCAGAGTTCGAAGACTTTGGGATCCAATTCCACGGTCTGGAGCAGCGCGTCCGGATAGGAGGCCGCAAAGAGCCGGTGGAAGCCCGCGCCTCCGAGACCGATCATCAGGACGCGATCCGGCTTCGGTTGGAAGAAGAGTCCCGCATAGAGCGAGCGGGTGTAGGGCACCACGAGTTGCAGCGGATCGCTGAGATCGACCGCCGACTCCAATGCATAAGTGCCGCGCGCGCGGGCCCGGAGTTCGACGATGCTGCCGCGCTTCTCGACGGTCAGGCTGTTGTAGATCGTGTCGTAGTTCTCAACGAAATCACCCGCGGCCGCGAAGGCCCGGATCGACGCGAGAATCAGGACGAGGAACGACAGGCGGAGAAGTGTCATGGGGACGTGGGTGCGCGCAGGAGCCGCATCAGACTCGCGAGACTCACGATCGCAACCCCGAGCCACACGTAGAGCAGCGTGGAGACACGAAAATGAGGGATGAAGAGGAACGCGGTCAGCATGACGCCGCCAATATTGCCCAGCGTGCTGACGCCATAGATGATCCCCGAGGCCTTGCCCGGTGGCGTGCCCCGCGAGGCGAGGAACTGCACGCATTGCGGGCCGAACGACGACAGGGCCGTGACCGGCAGGAAGAAGAGCCCGAGGCACGACACGAGCAGCGCCGTGCTGACATCGGTGATGGCCATCTCGATTTGCGACAGCAGGGTCCGGCCGAAAGCGGCGGTGATCGCGAGCGAGGCGATGGCGGTAATGATGCCAGCCAGTTGTCCGCGCCGCCGCGGCGCGGGCGCGAGATTGCTGATCCAGCCACCGGTCATCGAGCCGATGCTGAAGGCGGCAAGGAAAGTGGAGATCAGCCAGGCCCAGACAATAATTGACGATCCGAAATACGGATTGAGGAGCCGGGACGCGAGCAGTTGGAAACCCATGCTCAGGATGCCGAGGGTCACGACGACAAGGTAGAAAGCGAAGAGCATCAGGGGCGGGCACGGTGCGAGTTGCCGCGAATGATGTCACCACGAATTTCCAACCCGATCGCCTGCGCGTTCGCCGGCGCCAAGGTCCTGCTTGCCCGTCCGGCCCCGAACGGCAATGAGTCTCCCACCCCATGAAAAACGCCCCCTGCATTCTCCTTGCTGCGCTCGTCCTCGTCCTTCCGCTGTCCGGCCAGACACCGGAGGCAAAAGCTGCCGCCATCGCCGCCCGACCGAAGCTCGGCACCACGATCTACAAATGGGAGGACCTGAAAGTGCGGCCAAGTGCCGTGGGCCTCCGGCGCGACGTCGCCGAGAATCCCACTGCGACCCTAGCCGTCTTCGAGTCGCACATCAGCACCCTGAACCCGGGCAACGCCTCCCACGCTCCGCACCGCCACCCGCAGGAGGAGATCATCATCGTGAAGGAAGGCCGGCTCGAAGTGCATATTAACGGCCAGACGTTTCCGGCTGGTCCGGGCTCGGTGCTTTTCTATGCCACGAACGATGCGCACGCGGTCCGCAATGTCGGTGCCGCGCCCGCGACCTATTGGGTCGTCAATCTCGCCACCGCTGCGACCCACACTCCTTCCGCCCACCGCACCAACCAGGAAATCAAATCCCAGGTGTTCGAATGGGAGAAGTTGAAGCCCACGCCCACAGCACTGGGCGAACGCCGCGCGGTATTCAGCGGATCGACGGTGACGCTGGACAAGCTCACCATTCACGCCACGACGATCAAGGGCGGCGCGACCAACCATGAACCCCATCAGCATCCGGATGAGGAACTCGTGATCGTGAAAGAGGGCACGCTCGACGTGAATGTCGGCGGCCGCAGCGAGCGGGTCGGTCCCGGTTCGCTGTTGTTCTTCAGCTCCAACGACCGCCACAACCTGCGCAATGTCGGCGAGACGCCCGCGACGTTTTACGTTTTTCGCTTCATCACGGCGGCGACGCCGAAGTGAGCTGGCCTCCCGCTCGCTGAACCCGTGCCGATGGCCGCGAGCGTGAGCGAG
>CAINHV010000499.1 GCA_903848965.1 uncultured Opitutia bacterium
GTCACTATGCCATTCGAAGATTCATTGGATGAACCACCTTTTTTTCCGTCCTCTCACCCTTCTCGCGCAGCGGTGGCTAGGCCTGCCGATCGGCCTGCTGATCGCGATGCTCCAGCGTACCCCTGCGGTCAGCACGATTGCGGGTGTGGGCGAATACTTTGCCGTGGCCGGTCCGACACAGATTTTGCGCGCCGTGCTCACGGTGGGTGGATTGGGGGCAATGCACTCGATGGCCGGCGCTACCCAATTCGTCGGTCCGGCCGGTCCGGTGGTTGGAACAGTTGGCACGCCACTCCAGGTGGCGTTCAGCTACTCGGGCACACCGAGTTCACCCGCCCGCTTTGACTTTACCGGTTCGCTGCCTCCGGGACTTCGATTTATTCCCGAGCCGAGCGGTTCAACCATCCCCTCCGGCACACCGGTCATTGCCGGTACGCCGACCCAAGCCGGCTCTTTTTCGATCTCGGTTCAGGGATTCAACGACTCGGGCCTGACGAACAATCAACAAGAGACGATCGCGTTTCAAGTCGCTGGGCTGACCGCCGCGACGCCGACGTTCACCAACCAGCCTTCATCCCAGACCGTGGTGGCGGGAGGAACAGCTACACTCAGTGCGGCGGTATCAGGCGCGGGCACCATGCAATGGCGCCGAAACGGGTCGGCTGTTGCTGGCGCCACTTCGTCGACCCTGTCGATTGCCAGCACCCAACCAGAAAACACGGGACTTTACACCTTGGTGGCCACGGGATCAGCGGGGGCAACAGCCAGTAGCGCCGCGATCGTCGGTCTCAGCAGCGTGGCCAAGATCGTCGGAAGGGGAACCGAATTTCCAGACATAGTTCACGGGGTCACCAAGTTCACTTACGACCAAATTCTGCTCGAGGGCACAGCCGCCTCGGTAACAGCCGACTCCGGCCAGATTCTGCGGATGTCCTACATCGATCTCAGCGACGACATTGTCCAAGTGGAATTCTCGGGAGCAGGCACACTTTCGCTGGTCCTTGAAGGTGTCTCAGGGCCGGCAGCCCCGCTGAAATACGATCAAGGGACCACTTACATGAAGGGCCATGCCGGCATCGTTCTCACTGGTGCCAATGAAACCACCAATCTTTCGGTTTTCAGCGTCGGTCGCGCGAATGCGGCGAACCAAGCCCTTTTTCGCAGCGACACGACCTACGACGGCTTCGCTGATATCGCTTTTGTCGCCATCACGAGTACCGACGGCAAGTTCGGTGGCCTGCGCACCGCAAACGCAAGTTACTTTGGGACTCAGGGGTTTACGGGGGTTTACGCACCTGGCGTCCAGTTCACAGGTCCGGTCTTCGTGGGTGATATCCGCGCGGACAGCGACGCGACGCCCGTGCTCGTCATCGGCTCCGGCAGTGACACTCGCATCACCGGCGGCGATTTACTTCAGACCAACGGGCGGGCCGTTCAGGTGAGCGGGCTCGCTCAGTTACGATTTACCGCCGGCAGTAATTCTCACGGGACTGGTCTGTCGCCCCAAACGAATCAGTCACGCCTCGATCAAAATGGCACCGATGTTACGACTCAAGTCGTGGTGAACCCGTGAGGCCGGCCCAGCGGCGATATCCACACCGCAGCTGGGTCATCGAGGTCAGGTAAACAGATCCGGAGGTGTTCGACTGAGGAAGTCCTCCATGTAGGCGGTGGTGGCTTTGCCTTCGATAAAAACAGGGTCCGCCATAATCGCTCGATGCAGTGGGATGGTCGTTTTGATCCCGCGGATGAGGTATTCGCTGAGAGCGCGGTACGCTCGCTCGAGCGCCACTTTCCGGGTTGAGCCGAAGCAAATCAGCTTCCCGATCATCGAATCATAATACGGAGGAATCGAATAGCCGCTGTAGGCGTGCGAGTCCACCCGGACCCCGTGTCCACCTGGGGCGTAATAGAGCCCGATCGTGCCGGGGGAAGGGGCAAAATTCCGCGCTGGATCCTCGGCGTTAATGCGGCACTCGATGGCGTGCTTCTCGAATTTGATATCCCCTTGGTCGAACTCGAGCTTCTCGCCGTTGGCCACGCGGATCTGCTGCTTGATCAAATCTATGCCTGTAACTTCTTCTGTTACAGGATGTTCAACTTGAATCCGAGTATTCATCTCAATGAAGAAATAGTTACCCTTGGCGTCGACGAGAAACTCGATGGTGCCGGCGTTTTCGTACTCCGCCGCCTCGGCCGCCTTGATGGCTGCCTTACCCATCTTCTTACGAAGATCGGGAGTCAGAAAGGGCGAAGGAGACTCTTCGATAAGCTTCTGGTGGCGGCGTTGAACCGAACAGTCGCGTTCGCCCAAGTGAAGAGTCTTACCGTGGCTGTCGGCGAGAATTTGAAACTCAATATGCCGTGGTCTCTCAATGTATCGTTCGATGTAAACCGCGCCGTTGCCGAAGGCCTTTTCCGCTTCACCCCGGGCCACGTGGTATTCTTTCGCAAAGGAAACGTCGTTGTGGGCGATGCGCATGCCTCGGCCTCCGCCACCAGCGACAGCCTTGATGATCACGGGATATCCGATCTTTCGGGCCGTCTTGACTGCTTCGCTCTCCGTTTCCACCGGCCCGTCCGAGCCTGGAACAATTGGAACACCGACTTTCCGGACCGTATCTTTTGCCACAGCCTTATCGCCCATCATTTTGATGGATTTAGACTTAGGGCCTATGAACTTAATGTTGCAGGACTCACATTGCTCCGCGAACTTGGCGTTCTCCGACAGGAATCCGTATCCGGGGTGAATCGCGTCAACGTCGGCAATCTCAGCGGCACTGATGATTCGGTCAGCGCGAAGGTAGCTGTCGGCGCTTCGCGGACCGCCGATACAGATGGCCTCATCTGCCAATTGCACATGGAGCGATTGGACATCGGCTTCGGAATAGACGGCTAGGGTTTTGATACCCAATTCCCGGCAGGCTCGAACAATTCGGAGCGCAATTTCACCGCGATTTGCGATGAGGACTTTTTGTATCATTGAACAAGAAAACCACTAGCCCTCACTAATGCACTAATTCCGCGAAATTAGTGAAACTAGTGAGTACTAGTGGTTAATTAAAGTTAACCCTGCTTAAGTTTGAAGAGACGCTGGCCGTATTCCACCGGCTGCCCATTTTCGACCAAGACCTCCACCACCGTGCCCTTGGCCTCCGCTTGGATTTCGTTCATGATCTTCATCGCCTCGATGATGCAGACCAGCGTGTTCTCAACCACCTTGGATCCTAAATCGGCGAACGATTTACTCTCTGGAGAGGCCGCCCGGTAGAAAGTGCCGACCATCGGCGATTTAACAAACGTTACCCCCGGCTCATCCTGAGGCGTTGTCTCGCGAATCCCGGTTTGTGGGGGGGCACTTGCCGAGGTGGCCGGAGCTGCGGAACCCGCCTCACTTGGTGGAAGCGGTGGATTGGAGCCCCTGCTAGCTGAGACTATCGGCAGACCATTGAGGCCTCGCCGGATCTTTAGCTTGAAGCCCTCTTCCTCGACCGCGAACTCCGTCAGCTCCGAGCGCTTCATGAGTTCGATGATATGTTTAATCTGTTTGAGATCCAAAGAAAGAGCCTTGGTTAACCTGTCGTTAGCTGGAGATGGTTAGTTGGAAATTGAGGTCGGTTGTTCAAAAGTAATGTCGAGGAACTGGCAATCTTGGAGTTTCCACGTGATCTGCTAAAATGGGAAAAATGCCTTCAAAGTATCTAAAAGTGAGGAAAGATTGGCAAAAATGGCTAAAAAAGCAGTGAAATAGCCGGTTACAACCTCGCCACGCAATGAGATGAAATTCTCCTTGTCCCGGGATAGACCGAAAGAATTTCTGCCCATGCGCAGTGTTAAATGAGTCCAATTGATAGGGAAGCTGGGGATTGGTGGACAAAAGCTGTACCTAAGGCGATCCCGATAGGCGAGGGCGCCAAAGCGGTAGCCGAAGCGAAAACAAGGTGGCCTCTTTCCTAGTCTGTCCGTGGTCGGCCGGTGGGATTGAGGCATCATTGGCTGATGGCGAGGGCAATGGGTTGCCGATAGACTTCCACGGGTGTTCTCGGGTTGGTGATGCCGAAGGCGTTGTGCGGGCGCTGCTCGCTGTAGAACCGGAAGAAGGCCTCGAGATTGGTATCCACCTCGATTTGGGATCGGTAGCTCTCCAGGTAGGCCTCGTCGTATTTGACGGTGCGCCAGAGTCGCTCGACGAAGACGTGGTCCAGCGCCCGGCCCCGTCCATCCATCGAGATCTTCACGCCGCGGGCCAGGAGCGGCTGGGTAAACTCGGCGGACGTGAACTGGGACTCTTGATCGGTGTTGAAGAATTCCGGCACGCCTTGCTCCGCGACCGCTCGATCCACCGCCTGCACCCAGAACCGGGCATCGAGCGTGTACGACAGTTCCCGCGCCGGCACCGCGAGGCTAATCCAGGCGATGACGGCACAAAGGTAGACCAAGCCGCCTTGGATGGGGATATAGCTAATGTCCATCGCCCGGACCTGGCTAGGCCGACCAATCACCAGCCGGCGCAGCAGGTGGCGGAAGACCGGATAGGCCGGATACGTTTCCTCAATCACCCGCATCAGTCGCAGGTTCTCGTCCGATTTCGGCTCTGTCCGGTGATAGTAGCTGGCCCGCGCCAGCCCGAGCAGTTCGCACTGCCGGGTAATCGGCAGCGCTGACGTTGCGGTTCAATCATGCGGCGTCCCTTCTCAACGCTCGAGCCGGCCCGATTTTTTTTGGACCATGCCAGCTCCATTTTCAGCCGGCCGTTCTCCTCGAACAGCTCCTTCTCCCGTTCCTTCGCCTCCTGCGCGTTCAGGTCCGCCTTGCGGAGGAACACCTCGACGAGCAGCCGCTCTGCCGTCTCCTGTTTCCAATGGCTCACCCGGAGAGGGTGAACCCGAAACTTCGCCACGATGGCGTGGATTGGCTCGATGCCCTTCAGGGCTTCAAGACCAACTTTTGCTTTCAGATCAGGACTGATCTGACGACGCCTCTTAAACCGGGGGATCGGTGTTCTGACTTTGGGTTAACGATCCGGCCTGTCCAACTTCCGGCGTCCACCTAACTCTGGGCAAAATCGAATAGAATCCGTTTAAGCAATTCAGGTTTAAAATGGGACACTGGACGATGCATCTGCATAATTGCAGGCAGGCACCGACGTGAAATTGCAACCGACGAGCGAATTCGATGTACCCTAACCTACGCTTCATCAGGACCTAATGGGAAGACTCTCGGCTGATAGGAAAAAGAACTTGAAGAGGAATGCCCGGCTTACATGTTCCGCGTCCCTTCGCATCACATCCCGCCGCAAAAACGGTGATGAGGTGATGTAAAGGAGGCAAAC
>CAINHV010000500.1 GCA_903848965.1 uncultured Opitutia bacterium
CATATCGTGGGGTTTTTCGGCGTCGCACCCGCTGCCAGCCCGGCGAACGAACCGGGCGTTTGGTTTCGCCCGTGATGCGGGTCGCGGCGTCGCACCCGCTGCCAGTCCGGGCGAACGAACCGGCGACGCAGGCCGTTCGCTGAGCGTCCGACGTCACGGGAGGCATCCGACGGCCGCGAAATTCGCGGTGGCAATTCCCCGGAGGGACACCGGTGGCTGTCCTTGCCAGGGGTGCCGGCCAAGACGATGATCCCGGGCTTGTCCCCTCCCTTGCCCGCCACCGGCCCCCGTGCGCTGTTCGCGAAGGCGATCCGGATTCTTCTCATTGGGTCGGGAGCAACGCTCACCGTCTCGGCGGTCATCAACCTGGTCGCGGCCTGGCAACTGATCGATGCGGCCGAGGAACAATCGCTGGGAATCATCCGCCAGGAGATTCTCGGCTGGTATACCGGAGCGCTCGTCGCCGGTCTCCTGCTGATTTACCTGGGGCTGCTTCGGGGCCGAAAATAACTCGACCTCGCGCGCAGCGTCTGCGGCCCAAGGATCCGCGCTGCCTCGTGAGCCTCACATCTGCGCCAGCAGCCGACGCAGCGTCTCGTCGACGAGCTTCGGGTTCGCCTTGCCCTTTGCCGCCTTCATCACGGGGCCCTTAAAGGCATTGATCGCACTGTCCTTGCCGGCCTTGAACTCGGCGAGCGCCTTCGGGCTGGCCGTGATCGCATCGCGGCACCACTGCTCGAGCTCGCCCGTATCCGCCGGGGCGGCCTTCAAACCGCTGCGCTCCGCGATCGCCCCCGGTGTTTCGCCACTGGCGAACATCGCGATAAAAATCTCCTTCGCGGCGTTCGTGAGCACCGCGCCGGAATCGACGAGCTGAACGAGGGCCGCGAGGTGCGAGGGCCGAACTTTCGATTGCGCGAGCGTCTGTCCGGAGGCCCCGAGTTCGCGCAGGAGGTCGTTCACGATCCAGTTGCCGGCCATTTGGGGCTTGCCGCACAACCGCGCGGTCTCCTCGAAATAGTCCGCCAACCCTCGGTCCCAAATCAACACGGACGCCAACGTGAAGGGAATCTGATACCGCTCCAGGAAACGGCGCTGCTTGGGGAACGGCAGCTCCGGACAATCCGCCCGCAACCGGTCCTGCCAGGACGCATCGATTTTCACCGGCATCAGATCGGGGTCGGGAAAATAGCGGTAGTCGTGGGCCATTTCCTTCGACCGCAGCGACTGCGAGGTACCGGTCGTCCCGTCGAAGTCGCGCGTCTCCTGCACGATGGTACCGCCGCGTTCGAGCACGCCGATCTGGCGCTTGATCTCATGGGCGATCCCGGCGCTCACGTACGAAATTGAGTTCAGGTTCTTGAGCTCGACCTTGGTGCCCAGCGTCGTCTGGCCCACGGGCCGGATCGAGATGTTGGCATCGCAGCGAAGCTGACCCTTTTCCATGTCGCAGTCAGAAATGCCCCCATAGATCATGGTCGCGCGCAGCGACGTCAGGTAGGCAAAGGCCTCCTCCGCGCTGTGCATCACCGGCTCGGAGACAATCTCCATCAGCGGCGTTCCGGCACGGTTGAAGTCGATCAACGAATCCGTGGCGCCGTGGTTCAGCTTGCCCACGTCCTCCTCAAGATGGATGCGCGTGAGCGCCACCTGCCGGTGCTCCCCCATCAGGTTGCGCGCCGCCCCGGGCAGCTCGATCTCCACGCTGCCCCCGAGGCAAATCGGCTGATCGTATTGGGAAATCTGATAGTTCTTCGGCGAGTCCGGGTAGAAGTAATTTTTGCGATCCCATTTGCAGACGGGCGCAATCTCGCAACCCAGCAGCAGGCCCGCCTTGATGCTCGCATCGAGCGCGGCCTTGTTCATCACCGGCAGCGCGCCCGGCAACCCGAGCACCACCGGATCCGTCAGGGTGTTGGGCGGCTCGCCGTAGCCGGTAGCCACCCGGGTGAACACCTTGGAGCACGTCTTGATCTGGACGTGAACCTCGAGGCCGATCACGGCTTCGTAAACGGGGGCGGGTGTGGGGGAAGGGACGGAGGACACGGAAGTGCGAAGGCGGCTTTAGAGTGACGGATGCCGGGTGTGCCAGTCGTGCGCCCGCTCGTAGGCCTGGGCGATCGCCAGCAAGCCGGACTCGTTGAAGGGCTGGCCGATAAGTTGCATGCCGATGGGAAGCCCTCCCGAGGTGAAGCCACACGGGACGCTCAGGGCGGGCAGACCGGCGAGGTTCACGCCGATGGTGTAGATGTCGCACAGGTACATCGCCAGCGGATCGGACTTCTCGCCGATCTTGAAGGCCGGAATCGGCGAAGTCGGCGTGAGCAATGCGTCCACCTCCTGGTAAGCGCGGAGAAAATCCTCGCGAATGAGGGTCCTAACTTTCTGAGCCCGCAGATAGTAGGCATCGTAGTAGCCACTGGAGAGCACATAGGTGCCGAGAATGATTCGGCGCTTCACTTCCGCGCCAAATCCTTCGGCGCGTGACCGGGCATACAGGTCCACAAGATCGGACGCTTGCGCCGCACGGTGCCCGTAGCGAATGCCGTCATAGCGGGCCAGGTTCGAGGACGCCTCCGCGGTCGCGATGATGTAATAAGTGTCGAGGCAATACTGGGTGTGCGGCAGCGAGACCGGTTTCACCTCGCAACCCTGCGACCGATAAAACGCGATGGCCCGCTCGACCGCGGCCCCGATCTCCGGATCCAGGCCGGCGGCGAAATATTCCTTCGGGATGCCCAGTTTCCACGGTCCGCGACGCCCCCCAAGCTCCGCGCGATAGTTCGGGATCGTCGCGCGATATGACGTGGAGTCGCGTTCATCATGGCCGGCGATCGCACCCAGCACAATGGCCGCGTCCTCCACCGTCCGGGCGAAGGGTCCGATTTGATCGAGCGACGAGGCGAACGCCACCAGACCGAAGCGCGAGACCAGACCGTAAGTGGGCTTGAGTCCGACTAGGCCGCAGAACGCCGCCGGTTGCCGAATTGATCCGCCCGTGTCGGATCCCAACGTCGCCACGGTCGTGCCTGCCGCGAGCGCCGCGGCGCTGCCGCCGGACGAGCCACCCGGCACGCGCGTCAGATCCCACGGATTAACCGCCGGGCCGAACGCGGAATTTTCGGTGGACGAACCCATCGCGAACTCATCGCAATTCAGTCGGCCCCACAACACCGCACCCGCCCGCTTCAGTTGCTGGGTGACCGTCGCATCGTAAGGCGAAACAAACTTGGCGAGCATCCGGCTCGAAGCAGTCAACGGCTGGCCCTGAACCGCGATTACGTCCTTCAACCCGACCGGAATCCCGTCGAGTGCGCCCCGTCCCTGACCCGCCGCGCGACGCGCGTCCGAAGCGCCGGCCTGAGCCAGGGCATCGGCCTCGTCGAAGGAATTGAAGGCATTGAGCCGGCCATTGACGGCCTTGGTACGCGCGATCACCGCCTGCGTCAGTTCGACGGCGGAGATCTGCTTCGCGTCGAGCGCGGCCGCCAGTTGCGTGATGGGTTGGTAGATGAGATCAGCCATCGGTAGGACTCGGTTGGGAGGCGGGAGACGAGCTGGTCGTCCGCCGGTTCCGACTCACTCCACGACCTTTGGCACCACGATCATGTGGTCGCGTTGGGCAGGCGCATTCTGCAGCGCCGCGTCGACCGTCAGTCCCGGCTGCGGGATGTCATCGGCCCAGACATTGTAAACAGCGAAGGCGTGGGCGGCCGGTTCAACGCTGCTCACATCCACTTTTCCAAGCTGCTCGATATGATGCAGCACGTCGCCGAGCTGTTGGGCGAATTGCGCCTTCTCCGTCGGCGTCAAGGCCAGGCGGGCGAGCTGCGCCACGTGATCGATGTTAAATTCGGTCGGCTGGGACATGAGTGAATAAAAGGGATGCTTATGCGAACGCACCGGGCGGGAATCAACGGGCAAAATCGACCGCCCGCACCGGCGTTCGGTCCGCCTTAAGGTCCCCGGAGGGCCGTGGCCACCGCCTGCTGATAGGCCCGGCGCATCGGGGAGTCGTCGGCATTCTCGAGGCCCGCCCGCTGGATCATGAAAACATAGATCAGGCCGCGCGTCGGATCCGCCCAACTATTCGTCCCGTGGGCCCCGCCATGGCCGAAGCTGCCGGCGGTCAGGGTGGCGTTGGCCGCCATCGACGCCGGATCGACCACCACGTTGAAGCCGAGCCCCCAGACAATACCCGGTCGGGCCGTCAGGCTGCCGATCTGGTTTCGCGTCATCTCGGCTACGGTACCGGGCTGCAGGATACGCTTCCCTCCGAGTTCGCCGCCGTTGAGCAGCATCTGGTAGAATTTCGCCAGATCGGCCGCGGTCGAAAAGAGACCCGCCCCTCCCAGCGGCGGTCGGGATCGGTCTGTCGTCGCGCCGCCGTAGAGGTAGGAAATAGTCGTTTCCTCGAGGCGGCTGGTCTGAACATTGCGCCGGTAGTTGCGCGCAAACCGCTCCTCCTGCGCGGGGGAAAGCCACCAGGTCGTCTCGTTCATGCCCAGCGGCTCCAGGACCCGCCGACGGAGGAAATCACTAAACGACATTCCGCTGATGACCTCAACCAGCCGACCAAGCGCATCGATCCCCGCAGTCGAATAACCCCACCGGCTGCCCGGCGGAAATCGCAACGGCTCCCGCGCCGCCACCTTCGTCATCTCCGCGAGTGTCCAATGCGGCTCCGTCACCACGTAGTTCCCCATCCCGCTCGTATGCGTCAGCAACTCGCGAATCGTGATCGGCCGTTCCGCGCGCTTGAGCACCCGGCGCGTCGGGTCCTGCTCCTCCATCACCCATTGTTGCCCAAATTCCGGCAGGTACTTCTCGACGGCATCGTCATAGGCCAGCCGCTTCTCGTCGGCGAGGATCGCAACACAGACGGCCGCGATCGGCTTCGTCATCGACGCGATCCAGAAGAGATCGTCCGTCCGCATCGCCCGCCCTCGGGCAAGATCGCTCTGCCCCACGGCGGAAAGGTGCAACACGCGGTCCTTGTCGGCCACGAGCATCACCGCACCCGCGATCTCGCCCGACTCGACGAACGGTTGCACTGCGCCCGGCACCGTCGCGAACGGATCCGGCGCGGCGGACAGAGCGCCGGCCAGGAGCGCCACCGCGATGACTGAATGGTACGCGAGACGTGATTTCATGTTCGCTTGGTAGGGCGACCAGTCCACGGCGCAACGGCGAATCGAATCGCCGCGCCGGCCGGTGCCCGTGACAGGCCCTACGTCCGGACCGAGGCGGTGCCGTCCGCCGCAATGTCCTGCTGGATGCGAACGAACGCGGCATTCACCTCGTCATCCGTCAACGTGCGCTCGTTCGATCGAAAAACGAGATTGAAGGCCAGGCTTTTCTTCCCGTCCGGCAGGCCCTTGCCCTGATAGACGTCGAACACGGCCGCCCGCTCCAGCGCGAACGCGTTGCCGACCGCGGCCCGCGCCACCTTGGCGAGGCTCTTTTGCACCTCAGCCGCCGGGGTCGCGGCATCCACCACCAGCGCCAAATCGCGCCAGGCGGCCGGAAACAAGCTGAAATCCGCGTAGCGACGCCGCGCCCCGTCGCCGACCAGGCGCTCCGGCAGGATGGCGAACAGGCCGGCGTAAACGCGGCCGTCGACGCCGATCGACTTGGCGAGCGGGAGGCTGACGAGACCGAAGCGGGCCTGCCAGCCATCGGCCAACTCGCCCACCGCCGTCGCCTGCCCCGCCTGCCATCCCGGATGTTGCTCACCCACCGGCAGCAGCTGCTGCCGGGAAAGATCGATGCCTGCCGCCGCCGCCAGGGCGAGGACATGGTGCTTCGCTGTATAGAAGTCCGGCAGTTCTCTCCGCTTCCATGAGCGATCGGCCACCGGCTCCGCGAGGATGAAGCCGACCGCGGCACACTCCAGCGACTGCCCGTCCCGCTCCACAAAGATGCGGCCGGTTTCAAACAGACGGGTGACGGCCACTCCGCGCGACTGGTTGAGTTTGAGCGATTCCAGGAGTCCCGCAATGAGGGTCGACCGGAGATGGGATTGATCCTCCACGAACGGATTCGCCAGCGCCGCCCCCTTTGCCGTACCAGCCGGGCTCCAGCCGGCCACTTCGCCGGCGGGTCGCAGCGTGTAGTTGACGCATTCGTGAAAGTCATGCCCGACGAGATAATCGGTGAGGCGGCGGTTGAATCGAACCGCCGGATCGTCGTCGCGGACCAAGCCCGGGGCGGTGACCACGGCGGGCGGAATCTTCTCCGTGCCGTAAAGCCGCAGCACTTCCTCCACGAGATCGATCGGGCGATCGAGATCGTCGCGCCAGCTGGGCACCGACACCGTCCAGGCGATGCCGCGCGCCGGATGCTCCGTGACCTCTTCCCGCGTGACGGTCAACTCGAGCGCTTCGAAGGCCGTGCGCATGAAGTCGGCGGGGATGTCAAAGCCCAGCTTCTCGGTGATGAAATCATGGGTGACCACGATCTCGCGCTGCCACGGCACGTCGCCGCCGATCTTGAAAACAGGCCCGACCACCCGGCCACCCGCGGACGCCACGATGAGGTCGATCGCGCGATAAGCGGCCTCGAGGGCGGAGTGCGAGTCCACGCCGCGTTCATACCGGTAGGACGAGTCCGATGAAAGTCCCAGGGCCTTTGCGGTGGCCCGAATCGACTGGCGCTTGAAGTGCGCGCACTCGAGGACGAGGTCCGTGGTGTCACTGCTGACCCCGGAGTTCTCCCCGCCCATGATTCCCGCCACCACGACCGCCCGGGCGGCATCGGCAATGACCAGCATGCGCGAGGTGAGGACTCGTTCCTTGCCATCGAGGGTGGTGAGTTTCTCGCCGTCCACCGCGCGCCGCACCACGATCTCGTTGCCGGCGAGCTTGCGGGCATCGAAGGCGTGCATCGGCTGTCCGGTCTCGAGCATCACGTAGTTGCCGGCGTCGACAACGTTGTTGATCGGTCGCAGGCCAACCGCCCTCAGTCGCTCCTGCATCCACGAGGGACTCGGCCCGATCTTAACCCCGGCGATGATATGCGCCGTGTAGAGCGGGCAATCCTCGGATGCCTCCACCCGCACGCCGCGCAGCAAGTCCGGGCGCGGCGCACCTGCCACTGACGAATCGAGCGCGCCGCTGAAATTCTCCTGCGGATACTTCAGGGGCAGCTTGAACCACGCGGCGAGTTCTCGCGCGATGCCGAGGTGGGATAGCGCGTCCGGCCGATTTGGCGTGATCTCGATGTCGAAGACGGTGTCGCCGGGCGGCAGGGCCTCGTTCATCGGCGTGCCTAAGGCGGGCCGGCCCTCGAGAATGAGCAACCCACTATGATCGCTGCCCATCCCAATCTCGTCCGGTGAGCACATCATGCCGTCGGATTCCTGCCCGCGAATCTTAGATTGCTTGATCGCGAAGTTTCCCGGCAGCACCGCCCCGGGCAGCGCTACGAGGACACGACAGCCCGCGTCACAGTTGTGCGCGCCGCAGACAATCGTCTTCACGCCCCCGGCCGGTCCGACATCGACCGTGCAGACGGAAAGTTTGTCCGCATTCGGGTGGCGATCACGGGTGAGGATTTCGCCGACCACGACGTGCGTGAGCTGCGGCGCACCCGTGCGAATCACCTGCTCGACTTCGAAGCCGAGGAAGGTGATCGCACGGTTGATCTCCTCAACCGCAGCGTCGAGCGAGACGTAGTCCTTGAGCCAGTTCAGGGAAATTTTCACAGCGTAATAGGGAGGGCACCGCGGCGGCTGGGGAAAACGGCGGGGTCCAGCCCCATCCGTCCCGCCGGCGAGGCTTTCGCTCAGGCGAATTGTTTCAGGAAGCGCAGGTCGTTCTGGTAGAAATAGCGGATGTCATCGATGCCGTAGAGGAGCATCGCCAGGCGCTCGAGGCCCATGCCGAACGCGTAGCCGCTCCACACCTCGGGATCGTAACCGACGCCTTCAAAGACCGTCGGGTCCACCATCCCGCACCCCCCGATCTCGATCCACTCCTTCTTCACCTTCGGCAGGTGATGCGCGGTGAGGTCGACCTCGAAGCTGGGCTCGGTGTAGCCGAAGTAGTGCGGGCGAAAGCGCGTCTTGGTGTCCTTGCCGAGCAGCGAGGCGAAGATGTAATCGAGCAAGGCCTTCAGGTCGCGAACCGTGACATTCTTGTCCACGTACAGGCACTCGAGCTGGTGGAAGTTCGCACTGTGGGTCGCGTCCGTCGTGTCGCGACGATAAACGCGCCCGGGCGAGACAATCCGG
>CAINHV010000501.1 GCA_903848965.1 uncultured Opitutia bacterium
AATCGCGTTCGGCGCTGCTCACCCGCCCCCGGGCGTGCTCGCGGAGAAAGAACACCACGAAGCTAAAGACCAGGCAGAGGCTGACGATGATGGTGAGAGGAACGACAGGCATGGCGGGGGAGGATTTTTAGCGCTTGGCGGGCGTCACGGGGACGGACGGCGGAATCGGGCTCACTTTGCCCTTTTTGTGGCCGGACGCGGGCGCGTGCCGGTGCCGGAGCAGCTCCTTGGCCGCGAACCAGTATTCCAGATCTCGGTCCGGCTGTTCGCCGCCTTCCAGCCAGAGCAGATAGGCGACGTGTTGGATCTCGGCTTCCGTGGGCTCTGGTACGGGGAAAGTGACTTTGGGATTCATGGCGAGTGGGAGGTAGTTTACGACTCCACCACCCCGGACGCTTCGCACGGGTTGGTGGAGGCTGCGCATATCTTGGCGGGTTCGGCCTTCACGCGGCGAAGGCCAAGGAGCTGCCCGGCGCGGCGCCGTGCAGCTGCTCGCGGTAACGCGAGGGTGTTTCGCCGGTGACGCGGCGAAACACCCGGTTGAATTGGGACAGCGATTGGAAGCCTGCGGCATACGCGGCCTCGCTCACGCGCACATTCGGGTTGAGCAGCAACTGCTTCGTCTTCTCGACCCGGGTCCGCGCCAGGTAATTCGTGAACGTGAGTCCGACCGCGCTCTTGAAAATCTTGCAGAAGTAAAACGCGCTGGTGTTCGCGGCCTGCGCGACCTGCGCCAGCGAAATCGGCTCCCCGAGATGCTCGGCGATGAACGCGCGGCCCTTCGCCACCGCCGGCGACTCGGCGGCGGCTTCCTTGATCATCAGCTCATTGCTCAGGAGGGAAAGGAGCTGCGCGAAGCTGGCCAGCAGCCGCACGGTCGCCTCGTAGTGCGACTTGGCGATCACCCGCGTCTGGAAATAAGCGGGCTCGAGCGCCGGCAGATCGGCCGTGACGCCCCACTGCCCGAGCTGCCGGACCGCCGCCCGGAACCGTGACCGAGTTGGCGGCCGAAACATCACCTGTCCGGTCTGGAGGTAGGCCACGATCATGTCGCCCAGACGGATCGGCACCACGGTCTCGCTCAACCCGGCGAAACACTGGAGGGTCTTGCTCTCCGCCACCGCCTCGCGCTCGGCCCGTTCCTGCAACTGAAGGCAGGCGGCGCAACTGCGGTTCCGTCCCGCCATCAGGGCACAGAACGGATTGAGCTGCTTCGAGCCGGCGAGCGGCGTTTGGAAGGAACCGGACTCGCGGAGCACCAAGGGCAGCCCGGTGGCCACCTGAAAGGCACCGCGGTAGTCGCGGAAGAGCTGCGAGTCCTGCAGCCGCACCACCAGATCGTGGTGGCGGGCCGGGAGTTCGCTGGAGCGCGGAGTGGTGACCGAGGCGAGATTCATTAGGGACAGGTTACCGGAACATCCCCCACCCGGGAATTGGAGCCGCGGCGGCATCTCGCTAAGGGTTTGTACTAGGCTCCCGATCAGTCCTTGCAGGAACCGTCAGGCCGACAGAGGCTAATGAGCGGTGCCGAGCCAAGATCAGCCAGTCCGAGTCGACCATGCGGAGCGCACGAATCTCGAGGGCGACCTGCTGGCAACCGTGAATGAGCTCCGCGACGTCAAGGCCGCGCTCGACGAGCACTCCATCGTGGCGATCACCAACCCCGCGGGAAGGATCACTTACGTAAACGAAAAATTCTGCGCGATTTCCAAGTATTCGCACGACGAGCTGATCGGTCAGGACCATCGCATCATCAACTCACGGCATCACCCCCAGAGCTTCTTCCGCGAACTCTGGTCCTGCATCAGCCACGGCCGGGTCTGGCACGGGGAAATCCGGAATCGCGCCAAGGACGGCACCTTCTACTGGGTCGACACCACGATCTTCCCCTTCCTCAACGACGTCGGGCACCCGCTCCAGTACATCGCCATCCGCACCGACATCACCAAGCGCAAGGCGGACGAGGAGGAGCTGTTGCGCGTGGCCGGCGAGCTCGCGGAGAAAAACAAGGAACTGGAGGCCATCGTGTACACGGTGTCGCACGACCTCCGTTCCCCGCTCGTCAACGTCCAGGGTTTCGGCCGGCAGCTGAACCGGGCCTGCGACATTCTTCGCGCGGCCGTGGAATCGGCGACCGACGGTTTGGTGCCCGCGGACAAGCTGAAGCCGCCGCTGGAGACGTCGATCCCGCAGGCGCTGCGTTTCATCAACGCCGGCGTCAATAAGATGGAAATCCTTCTTGCCGGACTGCTGCGCTATTCGCGGCTGGGACGCGTGGCGCTCTCCATCCGCCCGCTGAACATCGATGGCATGATCGCGGAAATCGTCGCCGCCACGAAATTCCAGCTCGATGAGGTCGGCGCCGAGATTCGCGTCGAATCGCTGCCCACGTGCCTCGGGGACAATGTCCAGACGAGCCAAGTTTTCGGCAACCTCCTCGACAACGCGATCAAGTACCGCGACCCCTCGCGCCCGCTGCGGGTCACGATCACGGGCGCGGTCCGGGACGGCCAGGCCATCTATCGGGTGACCGACAACGGGCTGGGCATCGCGCCCGAGCACCAGGCCAAAGTCTTCGACATTTTCCACCGGCTCAACCCCGACGCCACCACCGGGGAAGGGCTCGGGCTCACCATCGCCCAACGCGTGCTCGAGCGCCAGAAGGGCCGAATTGCGGTTGAGAGCCGGGTGGGCGAAGGCTCGACTTTCATCGTTTCATTGCCCGCGGTCGATCCGCGCGGCGATCTCTCATGAGCACCGCCTTACCCACCATCCTAATCGTCGATGACGATGAGGGCCATGCGATCCTCATCCGCGAGAACCTGCGGGCCGCCGGCCTGCCCAATTGCATCGATCACTTCGGCGACGGACAGGCGGTCCTGGACTTCTTTGCCCGCGGCCCCCGGGGAAGCGACAGCTATCTCGTGCTCCTCGACATCCGCATGCCCAAGGTGGACGGCATCGAGGTCCTCCGCCGGTTCAAGGCCGACGCCGATCTCCGGAAACTGCCGATCATCATGCTCACGACGACCGACGATACGCGCGAGGTCGACCGCTGCCACCAACTGGGCTGCAACGGCTACATCCAGAAGC
>CAINHV010000502.1 GCA_903848965.1 uncultured Opitutia bacterium
AGGAATTGATCCATTCGCTCGCGGTCCGGCGCACCGAGGTCGCGTTCCATCGCCTTCACCTGGCCGGTGAGGCGATCGAGAATGCTCCGGCCATTCTCCAGTTCCATGACCTTCTCCTCAATTTCGGCCTGGGAACCCTGCACAAAAAGTTGTTTGAAGACCTCGGCGGCCTTGTCCTCGGGCGGGACGGCCACACCGCTGCCGGTGAATGACAGGCTCCACGAGCGGGTGTTGACGGCGAGCGTCAGCGACGGGAACCGCGTCTGCGTCCCAATGTTGTCGGCCACGACCTGGTCGAGTGAAATGGTGTTCCGGAAGCCGCTGCTCGCCGGATTCGGCGCACCCGTGAGCCACGCGACCTGCGTGGGATGGCTGCCCTGCACGGACGGCAGAATCACGCCCGAGAAGACCGTGAAGTCGTTCCGATGATCCTTGATGAGCTCGATGTACTCGGACGGCTTGTAATCGCGTCCCGTGCCGACGGGCACGTAGTGGTTAATGACGTAGCCCAGATTGTTGATGATGCCGAGCATCCGCCGGGGCTTGGCTGCCGGGTCCAACGGCGACGAGGATGCTTGGGCGCGGGCCATGCGAGGGAGCATGACGTCGAGCATCGGCAGGGAAAGTCCGACGCCCGCGGCGCGCAGGAAGTGACGGCGGGACATCGGTTGCCGGGTGGACACAAACGGCGCCTGGATAAACCGGACGGGGGATTTTGTTTTCATGGGGCGTAAGACTAGTCTCTCTCCCAACGCGGGAAATGCGAGCGGGGGAAATCAGGGTTACTTGGTCAGGAAGAGTTCACTCTGCACGATCTCGTTGAGGATGCTTTGCACCCCGTACTCGCTGGAGCGCGTCCGCTTCACGATCGCCTCAATCTTTTCGCGATCGCTAAAACGAATGGGAGCGCCGGTGGCGTAAACGACCAGTTGGCGCGCTAGATTCCGCGCGATCTGTTCCTCATTTTGGAGGAGGATCTTCTTGAAATCGCGCACGTCGGCGAAGGCGTGTCCCTCCACGGTCTCACCGCTCGGATCGACCGGCAGCGCGTGGTAATAGGTCTTGGGCCAGCCGTTCTTGCCGAAACCGACCTCGGCGTCCTGGCCCTTGGCAATGCCTCGGTAGCGATCCCGCCAGGCTCCGAGCACGTCGAAGCTCTCGAGCGCGAAGCCCGGCGGATCGATGTTGCGATGGCACCCGGCGCAACTTTCGTCCGCGCGATGCTTGTCGAGCTGGGCCCGAATGGTGGTGGCGCCGCGCACATCAGGTTCAACCGCCGGGACGGCGGCCGGTGGCGGTGGAATCTCGTAGCCGACGATGCGCTCCATGATCCACTTGCCCCGGAGTACCGGGGAGGTGGTCGTGCCGTTCGCGGTCAGCTTCAGGACGCTCGACTGCGTCATGAAACCGCCGCGCACGCTATTGGCCGGCAGCGCCACCTTGCGGAGCGCGGATCCACTTACGCCCTTGATCCCGTAGTGAGTGGCCAGACGTTCGGTCAGGAAGGTAAAATCGGCATCGACGATGTTCCGGGCCGGCATGTTCTTGTGCAGGAGTTCGGAGAAGAAAGCCCGGGACTCCTCCAGGCCGTTCTCCACGAGAACGTCCTCGTTGAAGTAGTCACCGTAGAGGTGCATGTCCGGCGTGGTGTCGTTCACCTTCCGGAGATCGAGCCAGTAATCGAG
>CAINHV010000503.1 GCA_903848965.1 uncultured Opitutia bacterium
CCCGCTGCGTGAGCAGCGGGCGGCATGGCGCGCCTTTCCCTCAGCCAATCACGCGAGCTTCAATCAACGGTTCTAGCGCCCGAGATGCGCTTCGAGAAAATCCTCCGCCGCGGTTTGGGCCGAGGGCGGATAGCGGTGACCGGTGCGATGATTCAGCCAGCCGAGATTCTTCTCGGCCCCGAAAAGCCGGTAGATTGGTCGAACCGCCGCAATGAAAGCCTCGCTCCGGTCGCTGTCCGCCGAATCGCCCGCGAGGAGCAGAAAGGCCCGCGGTGCGATCAAGGCCATCAATTGATGGTGCTCCAAGTCGAAGTCCGGCCGGCGAATCTGGGGGCCGAGATACCACGGGGCATCCCAATTACTGAACGTCAGGCCGATGCCTCCTTCGCTGAACACCACCGCTTGGTAACGTTCATCGAAGGCCGCGGCATACAGGACTTCCTTGGCGCCGAGGGAATGACCGAGTCCGCCCACCCGTTCGGGGTCGACGTTCGGCTGGGTCAGGATGAAGTCCATCGCGCGCACCGCGTCCCACGTCATTCGGGCCATCCCCGTCCAGTCCGGATGCTTCCGCTGCATGGCCACCACATGGCCGGCGTAGTCGGCCCCCTCCCCAAAAATGAAGCAGCGGGGCGCCCAGACGACATAGCCCCGGCGTACCAGTTGGACGCCGTGCATGAGTTCGGGATTCGACGTGTCGAGTCCAGCCACCTGTTGGGCCTGGGACTTCGTGGTCTGGTGAAACACCACCACGGCGGGAAGTTTCCCGGCCCGCCCACGCGGCGTGAGGAGGTAGCCGTCGGTCGTCACACCCTCTTCAACGCGATAACGCACGTGCTGGCGCGTGAAGTCGGGCAGTTCCTCCGTGGAAAGAATCTCCGGATCCAGCGCGACTTTTGCCGCTGGCAGAGGGCCCAGCCGCTGCCGCCACGCGGCGAGCAATGCGGTCCGGTGCTTGGTCCACTCCGACGGCGTCAGAGCGGCGGCTGATTGCTCCGGGACAATCGGCGCGAGCACCGGCCGGGTGTCCGTCAAGCGTGCTGGTGGCACCGGCACAGCCGCGGGCTGGGCCGGGAGAAGGTTAACCCCGAGCCAGAGGAGCCATGGCAATATGCCGCGAGCCGTAATGCGGGCAGCAAAGCCCGGTGCGGGGGCGAATCGAGCCCAAACGCCGCTCACCGTCCGGCCTTCGAGACCTGCCGTCACGTCCAACTCGACGGCCCGGGGAACCGCGGCGGCCAACCGCAGGAAGCCCACGATCTCTTCGGCCAGCCGGTTCGTCAGCCAGACGGCCGGGAGCAGGGCCCGCGGGCCCGAACCTGCTGCCGCGGCCAGCGGCGTCACATCAGGTTGGAAGGATCCACGTCGAGCACCTGCGTGATGTCGTCCGCCCACTTGAATTCCGCCCGCAACCGCGCGAGCTCGGGCACGACCTTGGTCACCGCGGTGGTGAAATACCACAACTGCCAGCGATACTCGTCCTTGATCTTCTCAATCGGTGACGGCGTCGGTCCGCGTAGTTCGACGCGATCGCCGAGCGTCTTCTCCACGAGCCGCGCCCACTGCTCGGCATAGAAGGCGAGTTTCTCCGGATTGGGACCGCGGAAGAGGTGGTGAATGAGGTGCCGGTAAGGCGGATACTTGAAGTCCTTCCGCACCTTCAGCTCCGCCGCGGCGAAGCCGGCGTAATCGGCGTGCCGCGAAAACTGGATGGCCTCCGCCTGGGGCGTGAACGTCTGGACGATGACCTCGCCCGCGCGATCGCCCCGGCCCGCGCGGCCGGCCACCTGCACGAGCAACTGGAACGTCCGCTCGTTGGCCCGGAAGTCCGGCACGTGCATCGAGATGTCGGCGTCAATCAGGCCGACGAGGGTGACGTTCGGAAAGTCGAGCCCCTTGCCGATCATCTGAGTGCCGACCAGGACGTCGATCTTGCCGGCCCGGAACTGGGCCAGGACCTCGCGGAACCGGTTCTTCTTGTTCATCGTGTCGGTATCCATCCGCTCGATGCGGGCGCGCGGCAGCACCCGCCGGACCGCTTCCTCCACCCGCTGGGTGCCGAGGCCGCGCCAGCGGATGTCTGGCACGCCGCATTTCGGGCACCGGACAGGGGCGGCATGCTGATCACCACACAGGTGGCAGCGCAGGGTCTCGTCCGCGCGGTGATACGTCAGGGCGATACTGCAATGCGTGCACTCCTCCACATGCCCGCATTTGGTGCACAGCATCGCGGACGAGTAGCCGCGGCGGTTGATGAAGAGGATGGTCTGCTCCCGCTTCTCGAGCCGATCCTGCATCGCGCGCACCAGCCGGCCGGACAGCGCGGGGAGCGTCCGCTGCTTGAGCGCCTCGATCCGCAGATCGACGATGTCGATGTAGGGCAGCTTGCGGGAGTCGATCCGTTCCGTCAGCTGCAGCAACCGGTACTTTCCGGCCTGGGCATTCGCGAAGCTCTCGAGCGACGGCGTGGCCGAGCCGAGCAGGCACAGGCTGCCGCTCAACTTCGCGCGCATCACCGCCACGTCGCGCCCGTGGTAGCGCGGCGTCTCGTCCTGCTTGTAGGCCGGCTCGTGCTCCTCATCGACGACGATGAGCTTGAGGTTGCGCACCGGCGCGAAGATCGCCGACCGCGCGCCCACCACGACCCTCGCCTCCCCGGTGGCCAGCGCCCGCCAGCCGTCCGCGCGCTCGCCCTCGCTCAGGTGGCTGTGCCACACGACGCAGCGCAGCGTTTCGCCCGGCGCCGCCGCCTGGACAATCGTCTCAAGCCGGGAACGCAGTCGCGCGACGGTCTGCGGGGTCAGCGCCACCTCAGGCACAAGGAACACCACGCCGCCGCCGGCCTTGAGCGCGAGGTCGATCGCGCGGAGATACACCTCCGTCTTGCCCGAACCCGTGATGCCGTGAAGC
>CAINHV010000504.1 GCA_903848965.1 uncultured Opitutia bacterium
ATGCTCGGCGGCGCGGCGGCGATCATCGTGCTCGTCTCGGTGAATCTCGGCGGTGTCTCCGCCTGGTGGCCACAGGAATGGGCACCGCATTGGGACGAGGCGCGCTTCGGCTTCGATTCAACCTCCCGCATCACCTTCCTCGGCATCTCGACCTCGATCTTCGCCTGGTATGTCTGCACGTGCGGTTCGGACCAGATGGCCATCCAGCGCTGGCTCTCGACCCGGGATGCCGCCGCCGCCCGTCGCTCCCTGTTCACCTCGCTCTGGGCGGAAGCGGCGGTCGGGATCCTGCTCGGCCTCGTCGGGCTCGCCGTGCTCGGCTACTTCACCCGGCACCCCGAGCAGTTCACGGCCAACGCGAGCCTGGTGACAAACTCGGATCGATTGTTTCCCCACTTCGTGATGCTCGGGCTGCCCGGAGGCATGACCGGCGTGATCGTCGCCGCCGTCCTCGCCGCCGCGATGTCGAGCCTCGCCTCGGGCATGAACTCCTCCTCGCTCGTCGTGATGGAGGATTTCGTCCGGCGCTTCCGCCCTGATGCCAGCAGTGACGCGGACCGGATGAAGCTGGCCCGCTGGATCTCCGGAATCATCGGCGTGCTCGTGTTGCTGATCAGCCTGCAGGTGGGCCGGATCCAGGGAAACCTCATCGACCTCATCTTCCGCGCCGTGAACCTGCTCACCGCTCCTCTCTTCGTGCTCTTCTTCCTCGCGATGTTCGTCCGCTGGGCCACCACGTTCGGCGCCCATGTCGCCGCCGTGGCCAGCGTCGCGGCAGCCGTGGGCATCGCATTCGGTGACTCGCTCGGTCTCCCGCGCCTGAGCATGATGTGGATCCTGCCCGGTTCATTCGGCGTCGGCGTCGCCGCCGGGGCCTTCGCGAGCCTTTTCCCAATTGGCCAATCCTCCAAGCTGTCTCCCTCTGGACCGTGACCTCCGCATCATGAAACACCCCCGCCGCCGCTTCATCCAACAGGCCGGAACCGCCGCCATGGCCGCCCTCGCCCCCCTTTCCGCCGCAACCGGTGACGCTACCCCGACCGGCACTCGCGTGACCGCCAGCAAAAATCACTGGCGTGAGGCCGTGGTCCTGAACCAGCAGCGGCAGGCGGTTTCCGGCAGCACGGCGGCCCTCGCCTCAGCCATCCGTCGCGGCGCGGATCTCCGAGTCTACACCGAGTTTCGCCACAACGAGCACGTCGACCCGAAGTCCGCCAGTCGCGAACTCATCCGCGAGGTCACCGACTTTCGCGTCACCTACCTCCTCGACGATCGCTGGGTTGCCGGTGTCATCAACCTCCGCCAGCCGATCTCGCTGCCCGACGGCTTCGGCCCGCGGCCGTCGATGTCGTTCTTTCTCTATAATCAGAATGGCGATCAGGCGATCGCCCGGCCGTATCTCGACGGCGGTCCGACGCCCGGGAAGATGGGGCCGGCTCCGCTCGACGATCACAGCGCCATGCCGAAGTATCATCAGTTCGATGCCTGGGACACCGGTACGAACGCCCCGAGCAGCAACTTCGTGTACGAGTTCGAGACCTACCGCTACATGGTCTCCGACGACTGGCAGGAAGTCTGCGCGTGCGATGCGAACGGCAAGGTCCTCTCCGGTTCGATCGACACCCTCGCGGACGAGTTCGCCCAGGGCCGCGAGGTGAAGGTGGGAATCACGGGGCTCTGTGACGATGTGTCCTCGACCAATCGCGCGGCGCCCGCCCACGAGGTCTTTGTCCACTGCGGCTCCTGTTACTATTACACGGAGCAGAAGCAGTTCTCGGCGGCCTCGCATCCCGTGGTGCGCGTGCAACCGGCCATCCCGCTCCGCTACCAGAGCAAGGGTTGGGACTTTGGCTGGCTGATGCCGCGTTCGGACGGACACGTCGCCCGCTGGCTTCTCGATCCCTACACCTTGAAGTTCAACCGCAGCGACCGCCGCCACGCGATGCGCTGGTTCGTAAGGTAAGGCGCCACGTTTTTGTCCGCCATGTCCAGGACCTTGCTGCTGCTCGCTGCCCTCTCCACCGCCAGTTCGCTGCCCGCGGCGACCGGACTGAAAACCACCGCCCGGCTCGAGGCGGGCCGCGAGCCCGTCCGCATCGTTTGCGTGGGCGACAGCATCACCGGCATTTACTATCACACCGGCAGCCGTCGCGCCTATCCCGAGCTCCTCGAACTCGCGCTTCGCCGGCTGTATCCGCGGGCCGAACTCACGGTCTTCAACGCCGGCCTGAGCGGCGACAGCACGACCGGCGCCCTGGTCCGTCTCGATCGCGATGTGATCGCCCGGCAGCCGCACCTGGTGACGGTGATGTTCGGCATGAACGACGTGGTGAAAATTCCGCTCGCCGACTTTCAGCGCAACCTGCGGGAGATCTGCGCGCGAGTGCGCCAGGCGGGAGCTGAGGTTTTGCTCTGTACCCAGAATACCGTGACCGAGACCGAGGCCCGCCCCAGCGCCAGGCTCGCTGAATACACCCAGGCCATCCGCGATCTCGCCCGCGAGGATTCCATAGGCCTCGTCGATGTCCACGCCAGTTTTGCGGCGCTGCAGGCCGCGCAACCCGAGGCGTGGTCGCTGCTCTCCAGCGACGAGATTCATCCCGGCATGCATGGGCACAGGCGGTTCGCCTCCGCGATCGCCGAGGCCATTTCCGGCAAGGCGATTTCACTGGCCGATGTCGGCCCTCCCACCCCGAGCCTGCCGCACACGTTCGCCCGCCTGCGGGAGGGAAAGCCCGTGAAGGTCCTCGCCATGCCGCCACTCGATCAGATCATCGCGCCGGCCCTCCGCCAAATCTATCCCCAGGCCGAAGTCACCGTGACCTCCTGGCCGACCGATGGACGGACGATGGCGCAGTTGGAGGCTTCCGCGAAGGAGGTGCGCGCGCAGGCCATGGACCTCGTCCTGATCGCGATTCCGCCGCAGGCCACCGCGGAGAATCCCGCGAAGTACCAATGGCACTACAACTGGATCATGAATTGGTCCCTGAACTTCGGACCGCCGTCCTGGGATGTCGTGGCGCTCCCTCCGTCGACCATCAGTCCTCAACTCAACGCTGACGAACAAGAGCTGGATCAGCTCGCCCGCGTGCTGATCGCCGGCAAGGACCTGCCGACGCTTTCCCGCTCATCGGGCGACCGCGCGCCGCTCGCCGCCTTGCTTGCCACCTGGCTGGCCGCTCAGCCGCTAACTTCACCCTGATTTCCCGCCATGAAGTTTCCCCTCCTCGTCGCGGCCCTCGCCTGTTGCTCCCTCACGCCGGGCTTCGGCGCCCCGATCCTCACCCATGTTGACGTCTATCGCTCCGGCACCGACGGCTATCACACCTTCCGCATCCCCGTCGTGGAAACCGCGGCCGACGGGACGCTGATCGCCTTCGCCGAGGCGCGCAAAAATAACGCGGAGGATCCCGGCCTCGGTGAGCAGGACATCGATCTCGTTTACAAGCGGAGCACCGACCGCGGCGCCACCTGGTCGCCGATGGTGATTCTTGAGGATCCGGGTGTGAATTGGTCGGCGGCCAATCCCGCCACGCTTCTGGATCGCAGCAACGGGCGACTCTGGGTGTTCTACATCCACGGGCGTCCCCAGCGGAGCGCCTGGAATTCCCGGCCGGGCACCGATGACATGCGCAACTTCGCCCGCTGGAGCGACGACCATGGCCGCAGCTGGTCGGAGCCGATCGATCTCACGGAGGTCGCCCGTGACATGAACGACTCGACCTGGCGTGTCAGCTGGCCGGGTCCCGGCGGCGCGATTCAAACCACCAAGGGCCGCCTCGTCGTCGCCCTCGGAAAGTTTCCGTACGAGTCACTCGCGATCTATTCCGACGATCACGGCCAGACCTGGCAGCGCGGCCAGAAGGTGCCGGGACCAGACGTGCGCAACGAATGCCAGGTCGTGGAATTGAATGATGGGCGGCTCCTGATCGACATGCGCCAGGAGGCCGAGGGACCCCGTTGGCTGGCCGAGAGCAACGACGGCGGAGCAACCTGGGGTACACCCCGCCCCGGGGTTGTAGCGACGCCCGTGGCCTGCGCGATCGAGCGCTATACGCCCGCGGGAGCGCCGCGCAGCCAACTCCTCTGGACCGGCCCCCAGGGCCCCGGCCGGAAGGAACTGGTGATCCGCACGAGCACGGACGACGGTCTGACCTTTCCCCGCGTGAAGACCCTCTCAATCGATCTGGCCGCCTACTCGGAGATCACCGTACTGAAGGACAATTCCGTCGGCGTCATCTGGGAGCGCGGCACCGAAAAGAGCTACCAGTAC
>CAINHV010000505.1 GCA_903848965.1 uncultured Opitutia bacterium
CATCCAACCGACGGTGGCCTGCGCGGTCAGACCTGGGAAAATTTGCCAGCGACCACCGACGCCGACGGTGATCTCGCGAAAATCAACCCGTTGATTGTCCAACAATGGCCGGCCGCGGCGGCGGCCAAAGTCCTGCGCGACTCGAAACGTGCCGCTGCGGAGGCTCGCGCCGGCATGCAGCGAGAAAGTCGGGGTGAGCGCATATTCCACCCGCGGCTCGGGTGGGAATCCGACGAAGGTCCAACCGGGCGCAAACTGCCAGCGGACTCCCGGACCGCCAATGATCGGACTTGGACGCCACGGATCGACCATCAGTGCGATTCCCCATTGGAAATCGCGGCTGTTCGCCGACATCAGGCGGAAACCGAAGGGCACATTCACGTCCGACGAATCCAGGTCCTCGAAGTCACTGTAGAACCCGGGGGTCGCGTCGATGCCCAACGACCACTTCGCCGAAAGCTGGCGTTCATAGCCCACCCGGAGCGCGATGGACTGCAGTTGTCCGGGGACATCGGCTGTGCTTCCGGCGAAATCGAAACTCCGCCAGGCGCCGCCGATCGAGAGCGACGAGGCGGCGTTGATGGTCATGCGGCGGGTCAGTTCGGCGGCGGTCAGGGTGTGACGGATCGAACCGAGGGCGCGGGTTCCCTCCGCGATATCGGCCGTGCCCGCACCCGAAAACTCAGTCCGCCATTCCCCGGGCCCGCCGGGGGCGGCCCCGGGTCGACCCGGCTGGGCGGCCAGCCCCGACGGGAGGGCGATAGCCGCCAGCAGGAACCGCAAAACAACTCGACCAAGATGAAGTGGCATAAGGAAAGATTTTGGTACGCACGACCGGGTAGGACGGTTGCCGCAACTGGACGCGAGGGCAACCATCAGCTCCGAATCGACCTCCGCGTGGCACCCGCAGCGACGTGCTATACCGCCAGCCGATCGATGGCGCCCAACATTGCCTGACGCGCGGAGGGGGAAACGTCCGCCACCTCCCAGCCATTTCGGGCGACAGCCGCCAACTCGCGGCGGGAGAAATTCAACTCCGCGGCGAGCGCCGCGTATTCCCCGTTAATCGAGTTCGCGAAGCAGAGCGGATCGTCGGTGCTCACCGTGCAGCGGATTCCCGCTGCGAGGAGCGCGCGCAGCGGGTGGGCACGCAGCGACGGCACCACCTGCAAGCCCACGTTGCTGATCGGGCAGACGTCGAACGTTACGCCGCGCTCGGCCGCCAGCCGGACCACGGCGGGATCCTCAATCGCCCGGATGCCATGCTGGATGCGTTTCACGCCGAGCACCTCGATCGCCTCGCGGACTCGACCTGGACCATCGAACTCCCCGGCGTGGCACTTGGTGATCTTCCCCGCCGCGCGCAGGCGGGCCCACACCGCCGCCGTATCAGGATGCGTCGGCATCTGTTCGAAGCCATGCAGGTCCGTGCCAGCGAGACCGTCCCAAGTATGAAGCCGATCGATGGTCGGCCGCAGATCTCCCCCAAGATCCGAGCGGAGCATCCCGCAGAAAATTCTCACCTCAAGGCCGGCGGGTACCGCTGCCCTTATCGCAGCGATAATCTCCGGCCCGGGCACTTGGATGAACTTCGTCACCGGCAGGTGGAAACTGGTCTCCACATAGCGGACATTCTGCGCCACGTGGCGGGCAAAGATCGCTTTCGCCGCCTCATGGTAGCGTTCCGCCGAGGTGAAGAACGGCAGCGCATGATCGAGGAGAATGCGCTCGAACTCGGGAAACGAGGCGTACCGATACTCCCGCGCCCGAAACGGCGGGTGGGCCGACCAGCGTTCGGGCTGCCAAGCCGTCAACAACTCATACGGCAACGCGCCCTCGACATGCAGATGCGTTTCCGTCTTGGGCAGCGCCTGGATGAAGTCTTGCATGTGGCGCGACGGCGCTTGGCTGCGGTGAGCCCGGCGTCCGCGGTCAGCGACTGGATTTCCCGAGCAAGTAGTCCGGATTCAACTTGTGCAGCGCCTTCGGAACGAAGAGGCCGTTCTTCCGGATCAGCTTCCCGTCGAACCAGATTTCACCGCCGCCGTATTCGGGGCGCTGCATGCAGACCATGTCCCAATGCACCTGCGATTTGTTGCCGTTCCCCACGTTCTCGTAGGCCTGGCCCGGCGTGAAATGGAAGGAGCCCGCGATTTTCTCGTCGAAGAGAATGTCACGCATCGGCTCGAGGATGTGCGGGTTGAATCCGATCGCGAACTCGCCGATGTAACGCGCGCCGGCATCGCTATCGAGAATCTCATTCAGGCGCTTCGTGTTGCTCGAGGTCGCCTCGACAATTCGGCCCTTGCGGAACTCGAGGCGGATATTGTCGAAGGAGGCGCCGAGATAAACAGTCGGCGCGTTGTATTGGATGCAGCCCTCGACGCTGTCCTTCACCGGACACGAGAAGACCTCGCCATCCGGGATGTTGCGCAAGCCGCCGCAGGGCTGGGCGCCGATGCCTTTGATCGAGAACCGCAGATCGGTGCCCGGTCCCTTGATGTGCACGCGATCGGTTTTCTCCATCAGCGTGGCCAGCGCCTTCATCCCGGGGATCATCCGGCCGTAATCGAGCGTGCAGACGCGGAAGTAGAAATCCTCGAAGGCCTCCGTGCTTATGCCGGCCTGCTGCGCCATCGCCGGGCTGGGCCAGCGGAGCACGACCCACTTCGTCCGGCCCACCCGGTGATCGAGCACGGGCTTCATCAGGCGCGAGACCAACTGGACCTTGGGTGACGGGACATCCGCGGCCTCGAAGATGTTGTTCGAACCCCGCAGCGCGATGTAGGCATCCATTTTTTGCATGCGGGCTAGCTCGATCTCGGCATGCGGCGCGTACTGCGCTTCGGCGGCGCCCAACGTCAGTTCACGAGTGATGCGGGCCCGGTGCAGTTGCACGTAGGGGTGGGCGCCGCGTTCACGGGTGGCGCGGACCAGTGCGACCACCATCTCGTCCGGGACATCAAACGCATCGATGAGCACGCGCTCACCCGGCTTCAGCGCCGTCGAAAATCCAATGAGGCCGCTGGCCAGTTGGGTGAAGCGGGGATCGAGAATCATGATGGGCACTTAACCCCGGCCGCGTCCGACCGGGCAAGGGCGAAAGCTCCCGGACCGGGCCCACCCTCCCCCACCCGGCAGTCTGCGGTCTTATCCCTGCGAGAGGGCCCCGGCGGACTTGAGGCCAGTCGCCGGGAAACAGATCCGGCCCACCGCCTCGTCGAAGTCCGCCGCGCCGCGCAAAATCTCGATCTCAAGCCGAAGGTAATAGACCGGCAACGGACACTCCATTGCCTCGCTGATTCGGACGGCATCCTTCTCCGTCGTCACCAGGCATTCCGCGCCCGCCTGCCGGGCCGCGGCAAAGAGCTCCGCCAGGTCCTCGGGACCATACCGATAGTGATCGACGAAGCGCTCCCGGCCCATCAATAGGGCTCCGAGATCGCGGAGAAATTTCTCGAAGCTCTCGGGCGTGGCGATCCCGCTGAACGCGAAGACCCGCCGGCCCTTGAGAAACGTGAGCGGCTGACGGCCGTCCTCGCCCGGCGTCAGCGGCCCGAACCGTTGGAGGTACTGGGGACGGTGGGCGCACTCGATGATGTCCACGCCGGGGTTGTGCTCCTCAATCAACCGCTCGAGCTCCGGATCGCGGCGTCCATCAGACTTGGTCAGGAAAACATAGCTCGCGCGGCGCAGGTGCGAGATCGGCTCGCGCAGGATTCCGCGCGGAAGCAGGTGGCCGTTGCCGAAGGGATTGGTCTTGTCGACGAGCAGCAGATTCAGCCGGCCCTTCAGCGGCAGATACTGAAAACCATCATCGAGCACGAGCGTGTCGCAGCCGAATTTCTTGATCGCGTAAGCCCCGGCCTTCACCCGGTTCTTGTCCACGAGCACGATCACCCCCGGGAGATTGCGGGCCAGCATGTAGGGTTCGTCGCCGGCCTGTTCGCTGTCGAGGAGCACCTGCCGGCCGTCGCTGACGATGCGCGGCGGTGGTTCCTCCGCTTGGGTGAAGGACCACCACCAACGCTTCCAGGCGGGCGGAGCCTTGCTCTTGTATCCGCGGCTCAGGATGGCGACCTTGCGTCCGCGATCGTGCAGCGCGCGGGCAAACTTCTCCACCACCGGCGTTTTCCCGGTGCCGCCGACGGTGAGATTGCCGACCACGACCACGAGGCAGCCGAGCGGCTGATCGTGAAGAATTCGGTGCCGGTAGAGCCAAAGGCGTGTCCTGGCTATAACTTGGAAGAGCCAGGAGAACGCCTGCAGCACCGCACCATAGATCGCAGGTGCCGCCCCGGCCCGACGGCCATAGATGACATCGACCGTGTAGAGTTCGAGCGCAGTGGCCTGACGCTTCAGCCAATTCATGGGCTTTGGGTCCGCAAAACCCTAGGCGGCTCGCGCCGCTGGTAAGGAGGCGGGTCCAAGCCCCACTCTGCTGGTTAACTGATACCCTTGATGAAGCATGCTGCTGTCCGGGAATGAAGGTTGACGGCTCGGAGGGCGTAAACTGTTTTCCCCCACGCCTGCGCACATTGTCTGGCGGTTCCGCAGCGGCGGATCCGAACCAAGGTTTTTGCGCAGCAAAACCTATGAGCTACAAACTCTTCATCCCCGGTCCCATCGCCGTCTCGGAAAAAACGCTGCGCGCCATGGGCCAGCCCATGATTGGGCATCGGAGCCCTGATTTCGTCGCCCTGTACAACGCGATCCAGCCCGACCTGCAGGCCCTGATGAACACCAGGGATCCGGTGTATCTTTCGACGAGCAGCGCCTGGGGCGTGATGGAAGGGGCCCTCCGCAACGTCGTCCAGAAAAAGGTCCTGAATTGCATGAACGGAGCGTTCTCGGACAAGTGGAACGATGTCGCCCTCCGCGACGCCAAGGCCGCGACCGCGTTGAAGTTCGAATGGGGCCAGCCGGTGGATCCCGAGGCCGTGCGGCGCGAACTCGCGACCGGCGCCTACGACGCGATCACGCTGATCCACAATGAAACCTCGTGCGGCTGCATGAGCGACCTGCCGGCGATCATGAAGGTCGTGCGCGAGTTTCCCGAGGTCATCTCGATCGTCGACACGGTGAGCTCGTTCAGCGCGATGCCGATCTCGAAGGATGAACTCGGAATCGATGTTTTCATCACCGGTTCGCAGAAGGCCCTCGCGATGCCGCCCGGCCTTTCGCTCGTGTCGGTGTCGAAGCGCGCGCTCGACCGCGCCGCGAAGACCGAGGGCCGCGGCTATTATTTCGACTTCGTCGAGTTCCAGAAAAACCACGAGGCGGGCATGACCCCCAGCACGCCGACGATTTCCCACATCTACGCGCTCAAGTCCAAGCTCGAGGACATCAAGGCCGAGGGCATCGACGCCCGCCACGCCCGCCACGCCCGGCTCAACCGGATGGTGCGCGATCACGTGCTTGCGAAGGGCTTCCAGATGTTCCCGAAAGAGGGCTACGGCTCGGTGACGCTGAATTGTTTCGCGAACACCCTGAACTACGACCTCGGCGCCTTGAACAAGATCCTCAAGTCGAAGCACCACCTCGTAATCGACGGCGGCTACGGCAAGCTGAAGGGAAAGACCTTCCGGATTTCCAACATGGGCGACGAAACCGATGCGACCATCGCGTCCATGCTGCAATCCTTCGACGCCGCCCTCGCCGAGACCCCAAAAGTCGCAGCCTAAGACGTCGAGTAGAGAGGCGTAGTCCTGCTGCGCCGTAGCGCCGGTCTTCGGCCGGCGACGGCCATTCCGAAGACCCGATCCTCTTTCGCCGGTCGTAAACCGGCGCTAGGAATGCAGGCGGCGGAAGGGTCCAAGGGTCTCCGCGCCTCACTCCGGATTTCGGGCCCCGCCCGAAATCCGGGAAAACAATTTCTTGCACTTCGTCCCGTCGCGGGCAACGGCTCGCCCTTACATGAAGTCACTCGTCATCGCCGAGAAGCCCTCCGTCGCGGCGGACCTCGCGCGCTCCCTGGGCAAGGTTCCGAAGAAGGGCGACCACTACGAGAACGACGAGTACGTCATCTCCTATGCGCTCGGCCACCTCGTGGAACTCGAGATGCCGGAGGACATCGACAAGAAGAAATACGGCTTCTGGCGGCTGGAAATGCTGCCGATCATTCCCGAGAAATTCGGCCTCAAGCCGATCGAGGCCTCGAAGGAGCGCTTCAGCGCGTTGAAAAAACTTCTTGCCCGCAAGGACATCACCCAGGTCATCAATGCCTGTGACGCCGGCCGCGAGGGCGAGTTGATCTTCGCGTACCTCTACCAGCTCACCAAGTGCAAGCTGCCGGTGAAGCGCGCGTGGATGCAGACGATGACCACCGAGGGCATCAAGGAGGCGTTCCGCAACCTCCGCGACGGCGAGAAGATGAAGGGACTCGAGGACGCCGCCCGCTGCCGCAGCGAGAGCGACTGGCTGATCGGCATCAACGGGACGCGCGCGCTGACCAAGCGTATGTTTGGATCCCGGGCCGGGAACGTCGCGTCGGTCGGTCGCGTGCAGACGCCCACCCTCGCGATCGTCTATAACCGCGAGCTCGAGATTCGGAATTTCAAGCCCCGCGCTTACTGGCGGGTAACGGCGACGTTCGAGGTCGCCAAGGGTCGCTACGAGGGCGTGTACCAGCGTCCGAACTTCAAGCGGGCCGAGGGCGACGATCACGATCGCATCGATCGCATCTGGGAGCAGGCGATGGCGGAGGCCGTCGTGGCCTCGTGCCAGGGCCAGCCGCCCGCCCGCGTCACCGAGGAAAAGAAGGGCAGCACGCAGGCCGCTCCGCGCCTTTACGATCTGACCACGCTCCAGCGTGAGGCGAACAACCGCTTCGGCCTGCCCGCGCGACGCACCCTCCAGATTGCCCAGGCGTTGTACGAGCGGCACAAGATGATCACGTATCCTCGTACGGATTCGCGGGCCCTGCCGGAGGATTATATTCCGACCGTCCGCGAAACGCTCCAGAATCTCGGCGGAGACTTGGGGAAGCATGCGCAGAAGGTCCTGGACAGTGGCTGGGTGCGGCCGAACAAGCGCATCTTCAACAACGAGCAGATCTCGGATCACTTCGCCATCATCCCGACCGCCCACGAGACGAAGAATCTCGAGGACATGGAGGCAAAGGTGTTCGACATGATCGCCCGGCGTTTCGTCGCGGTTTTTTATCCGGCGGCCGAATTCGATGTGACGACCCGCATCAGCACGGTGGCCCCGGCTCATGACTTCAAGACGGAGGGCAAGGTCCTCACCGTCCCGGGCTGGCTCGCGGTCTATGGCCGCACGAACGTCGACGAGGATGCGGCGGATTCCAAGTCGCTGCCCGCGCTTACCGCCGACGACGGATCGCCATCCCGCGCGAAGACCATCGATCCGATCCTCCACTCCGAAACCACGAAGCCACCCCCACGGTACACAGAAGCGACGCTGCTGTCCGCGATGGAAGGTGCCGGCAAGCTGGTCGACGACGAGGGATTCGCCGAGGCGATGAAGGAGCGCGGTCTCGGGACGCCGGCGACCCGGGCCGATACGATCGACGGCCTGATCAATCAGAAGTATATGGACCGGGCGCAGCGCGAACTGGTGCCGACGGCGAAAGCGGAGCAGTTGCTCCAATTCCTCGGCGCGGTGAAGGCCGAGGAACTGACCAAGCCCGACCTTACCGGCGATTGGGAATACAAGCTCCGGCAGATGGAGCACGGCAAGTTTACCCGGCCGAAGTTCATGGCCGAGATCGCGGCGACGACGAAAGGCATCATCGAGCGCGTGAAAGGCTTCGAGGAGGATGACTCGATCGCGCGGACGACCGACATCCCCTCCCCGACCGACGGCAAGCCGCTGCGGGAGACTTTGCGCGGCTACAAGTCGCAGGACGGCGAGTTCATGATCTACAAGGTCATTGGCGGTCGCCGGATGGAGGAAACCGAGGTGCGCGAACTGGTCGAGAAAGGCGTCGTGGGTCCCCTCGACGGATTCATTTCCGCCCGCACCCGCAGCCGGTTCGCTGCCACTCTGAAACTCGTCAAGGACGAGGAAAAAGGAAAGTGGAAGGCCGAGTACGACTTCGGCGACAAGCAGGACCTGGCGACACTGGAACCCTTCTGGAAAGATCCCGCCACCGGCGCGGAACTCTGCGAGTCGGGCAACAGCTACCTGCTGCGCGAGCGCGAGGGCGAGGGCTTCAAGCAGACCTTCCGGGTCGGCCGGCTTATGTGCCAAAAGGCTATTCCCCGCGAGGCGGCGATCGCGTTGGTTTCCGAGGGCAAGACCGAGTTGATCCAAGGGTTCACGTCGAAGAAGGGCCGCCCGTTCGATGCGTTTCTCAAACGCCAGGGCGAGCGCATCGCCTGGGAGTTTCCGCCGCGGAAGGCCAAGCTCGACAAGGACGGCAATCCGATTCCCCGCAAGGCCAAGGCGCCGCCCGATCTCACGACCGCCGTCGTCCTCGGGCCGAGCAAGATGCACAAGAACGGCGAGGTCCTCGAGACACCCGAGGCGTTCTACGTCCGCAAACCGGACCAGGACAACCGGATCGTGTTCACCCTCAAGCGCCAGCTCTGCGCCAAGGACATTCCCACTGAGGAGGCACGCCAGCTGTTTGAGACCGGCCGGACGAACTTGATCGAGGGCTTCATGTCCAAACGCGGACTGCCCTTCTCCGCCTATCTGGTGCTGTCCAAGACCGGCGCCAAGGCCGAGTTCGAGTTTCCGCCCCGGTAGCGCCACTGCCGGCGCCCCCGGGGGTGCGCGCCGCGAGTAACTTCACCGACCACCCTGCGTCTAGTCCTCAGTCGTGAAGTCGCCGCAACCGTACGTCATCGTGATCCTCGCGATCACCACCCTCGGTGGCGCGGGCATCGCGTGGAGTCAGTACCGCGAGCTGATCGAACTCCGCGCCGCGGCCATGGATCCGAACGAACGGGCGGACTGGCAGAAGCGGGCCTGGGATCTTGAATCGCGGAACCGCGAGTTGCAGGACGAACTGGCCGCCTCGCGCCCGCCGCCCGGCGATGCCACGCCGCCCCCGACTTTCTCCGAGGGAGCCGATCCGACGCGCGACCGCGGAGGGCAACGGGCCGGTCGCGGTCCACAGCAACAAATGGCCGCGGTCCGGGATCTGATGGCCAAGCCGGAAGTCCAGGCCCTCATGCGGATTCAGCAAACGGCGGCGATCGATGCCCGGTATGCGGCGCTGTTTCACCGCCTGAATCTTGGGACCGCGCAGTCGGATCAGTTGAAGAGCCTCCTCGCCGAGCGTCAGACCACCTTGCAGGACGTCCTGATGGCCGCGCGAGATCAGGGCGTGAATCCGCGGACCGATCCCGAGGGCTTTCGAAAGCTCATCGCGGACGCCCAG
>CAINHV010000506.1 GCA_903848965.1 uncultured Opitutia bacterium
CAACTCGACGGCCACCAACTGCGCGGCCGGCGCGATGTTTTCGACGACGTAGGAAATCTGCCAGCCGTCGTCGGCCGCGCCCGATTGCTTCAGGCGCGCCGTATCCGCCGTCACCATGGCTTCGTTTGGTCCCATTTCCGACGAATCGCGGGTGCGGTTCCACATGGCGCGGGCGGCCTGCCTGCCATCCTGAAAAGGGATCGGTATCAGGTTCCGTGGAGGTTTACGTTCCAGTCGCTGTCGCACGGAAACATCGCGCGCCGCGAGGTAGTGACGAAACCGCAGGCTGGCCTGGAGTGGCTCCGGCAGATCCTGGACGGTGGCCTGGCGCGCGAGCCGGCGGAAATGAAGTTCCTCCGCGGCGTACGGCGCCAGCGGTTCGCGCCGCGAGAGGGTGTCCCAGCGGGAGTTGATCTCCCAGCGGGGATAACCGCCGAAGGGATAGCAATCGCTCGCGAGGGCCGCCCGGGCCGCCTGCCGCGGGCGGGATTTCCGTCCGAACACCCGGGCAAAACCCTGTTCGAGCATCTGCCGCGGCGATTCAACCCCGGGCGTCAGCCACAGCGACGCCGCGGCTGCGTCGACGACGGTCGTGAGTTCCATGGCCAGCCGATTCGGCTCCCAGGAGGTGACAAGGAATCCCGTCGCCTTCACGCGTTCGCAGTGCCGCCACCACGCGATGATGTTGGCCAGACGATCGCCGAAGTGGGGGATCGGCTCGAACCGGAAGGAGCCGTTCATCGGGCAGCCCCAGTATTCGAGGCCGCGATCGCGCAGCCGTTCACCCACGTCTGACTCCGCAAAGTTGAACAGTTCCATCCGGGGGCGCCGCGCGAAGGGATAGTAGTACCACTCGTAGAGCGCCACGCCCGGCGGCAGCAAGGGGATCGCGCCCGGCAGGAAATATAGCATGTCCGCCCACATCCCCATCTGGAGCCCGAACTGGCCGGCGAGCTCGCCCAGGACTTTCACATGATTGCCGAAATGCGCCGCCCGCCCGCGGCGTCTGATGTCCGCGCGGCAGCGCGGACATTTCCCGAGGTGAAACGACTCATCCAGACCCACGTGAACCTTGCCAGCCGTGCAGAACGGCGCGACGTCGAGGAGTAGTTTCGCCGCCATCTCAATTGTCCGCGGATGGAGCGGGCAGATTTGCCCACGCTCGAGCGGCGATCCGTCGGGAGCGCGGAGTTCGTTGAGATCGCGAAGCTCGGGGACCTTGATGAGATACTGCGTGTGCCCGAGGAGATTGACGATCGGAACGACCTTGATCCCGACCGTCGTCGCCGCATCGACGAGGCGCTGGACGTCGCGGTAACGATAGGCGTCGGACCGCGCCACGCCGGGCAGGCTGGGATACTCGATCGCGTCCTCGAGATGAAGATACAGTTCGTTGTAGCCCCAGGCGGCGTAGTTCGGAAGCTGGGCGAGCAGCCAGTCGAGGCGCTCGACCTGCCGGGCCAGATCCCATTGGAACGCCCGAATCATGGGTTTTGGTTGCGCCAAAACCCTGGGCACTTTCCGCCTGGGGGGAAGTGGGTGGAGTGGGTAGGG
>CAINHV010000507.1 GCA_903848965.1 uncultured Opitutia bacterium
AGGAGGCGCTCTCGATTTCCGATCGCATGGCAATTCTCGATCGCGGCAGCATCCTGCAAGTTGGCTCGCCGCGCGAAGTGTACCGCCGGCCCACCAGCCGGACCGTGGCGGACTTCATTGGCGAGACGGATTTCATTCCGGGCACGGTGGTGAGCGCGACGTCGCAGGCGACGGTCGTTGACACGGCCATCGGCCGGTTTGAAGGCGTCCTCGGAAACCCAGCCTTGGTGCCGGCGACGGGTTCCACGGTCAGCGTCTCGGTGCGGCCGGAGTGCTGGGTGCTGAGCCACGAGGCGCCGGCGCGGAATGCCGTCAAGGGCCGGATCGGCGAGGCGATTTACCTCGGGGAACTGGCGCAATACGAGTTCGTGGCGGGCGCACAGAAGCTGACCATCCTGGAACTCAACCCGCGTTTCCTGGAGCGTTCCAGCCGCGGTGATGTTTATGCCAGCGTGGCGCCCGAGGATGTCGTGGTGTTGTCGGAGTGAGCTCCGGCCGGCTGTGTCGCTGAACTGATGCGATCATGAAGCGGCTGCTGATCCTCCTCGCGCTGGTGGTGATTGTCGCGCTGCCGTTCGTCCTGCGGCCCAAGCGTGAGTCCGCGGCGCGGGTCGACGATACGCTGGCAATCGTCACTCCGCACAACGAGGCGATCCGCTACGAGTTCGGCCGCGGATTCGCGGAGTGGTACCAGGCGCGCACCGGCCGGACGGTGGCGATCGACTGGCGCGTCATCGGGGGCACGAGCGAGATCGCGCGCTTCCTCGAGGGCGAGTACGTCGCGGCATTCGATAACCACTGGCGCAACACCCTGCGCAAGCCGTGGAGTGCGGAGATCCAAGCCGGGTTCCACAACGGTCGGCTGCCGGCGGACGCGTCAGCCATCGTGAAGGAGGCGCGGGCCGCCTTTCTCGCCTCGAACGTGAGTTGCGGCATCGATCTCTTCTTTGGCGGTGGAACGTTCGACTTCGAGCGGCAGGCAGGGGCCGGACGGCTGGTCGATTCTGGTGTGGTCAAGGCGCACCCCGATTGGTTCTCCGAGGCGATTATCCCCCGGCGGGCCGGCGGCGAGGATTACTGGCACCGCGACGGACTCTGGATGGGGGCGGTGCTGAGTTCCTACGGGATTATTTTCAACCGCGACGCGCTGCAGCGGCTGGGCATCGAGCGGGAGCCGACGCAGTGGACCGATCTGGCCGACCCGCGACTGATCGGCGAAGTGGGGCTGGCGGATCCAACGAAGAGCGGCTCGGTCGCGAAGGCGTTCGAGAATATCATTCAGCAGCAAATGCAGCGCCGGCTCCATGCCCTGCAGGCCAACGCGGGAGCCACCTCGGCCCTCGAAATCGAGGCGCGCGCGGTGCGCGAAGGCTGGATGGAGGGGATCAAGCTCCTGCAACGGATCGGGGCCAACAGCCGTTATTTCACCGACAGCTCGCAGAAACCGCCGATCGACGTGGCGGCGGGTAATTGCGCCGTGGGCCTGTGCATCGACTTCTACGGTCGCCAGCAGCAGGAGGCCGTCCGCCGCCGAGATCGGTCGGATCGCATCGGCTACGTGTCGCCGCCCGGTGGCTCCGTCGCATCCGTGGATCCCATTGGGCTGCTGCGCGGGGCGAAGAATCGGGAGATCGCGGTGCTCTTCATCGAGTACGTCATGTCGATGGAGGGCCAGAAGCTCTGGAACTTCAAACCTGGCACCCTGGGCGGTCCCGAACGTTTCGCGCTCCGGCGGCTCCCCGTACGGCGCGATTTCTATACCCAGACGGAATGGAAGGGGTTGCTCAGCGATCCCGACGAGACGCCCTATGAGCAGAAGGATCCGCTGGTTTATCGCGAGGCGTGGACCGGCCGGCTTTTTCGCGAGATGGCCTTCGTGATCCGCGTCATGTGCCAGGATACGCATCCGGAATTGGTCGCAGCCTGGCGGGCGATCCTCGCGGCCCCCGAGCCGGCCCGGGCCCAGGCGCTGGCGGTCCTGCAGGATCTTGAGATCATCAACTACGAGCGGATGAACGGCGAGATTCGCCGGGCCATGGGCTCGAAGAACAAGGTGGACGAGATCCTGATGGCGAAGCAGCTCGGTCAGGCCTTGCGGGCGAACTACGCCCGGGCCGAACGCATCGCCCGCGGTGGCATCTGAGCCCGGTTATTGCGCGGTGTACCCGCCGTCGACCGACAGGCAGGCACCGGTGACAAACGAGGCGTCGTCGGACGCGAGAAAGAGCGCCGCGCGGGCAATTTCCTCCGGCCGGGCCAGTCGCCCCATCGGATGACGATCAATCAGGTACTGCAGCGTCGCGGGATCTTCGGTGAGTTTCTTCGTCAACGCCGTGTAAGTGAAACCTGGGCACAGCGCGTTGACGCGGACGCCCTGCTTCGCGAAGTGCACCGCCATGTCGCGGGTCAACTGCGTGACGCCGCCCTTGCTGTGCAGGTAGGCGTCGAGCCCGCTGCCGATGCCCTCGGGTCGACCGACGAGTCCGTAGATCGAGGAGAGATTGACGATCGAGCCCGCGCCCTGGCGGACCATTTGTTCGCAGGCGAACTTCGAGACGAGGAAGGTGCCCTTCATGTTCACCGCCATGACGAAATCCCACACGCGCTCCCAGTTCCAGTCGGGAGCGGCATTGCGGGCGGTGACGCCGGCGCAGTTGATGAGAATGTCGATGCGCCCGAATTGGGTGACGACGTCGCTGATCAACTTCTCCGCGCTCGCGCTCTGGGACACATCGCAGCTGAAGACGGCGGCCTGGCCGCCCGCGGCGGTGATGGCGCTCACGACGGGCCGGGCTTCATCCGCGGCGAGATCGGCGGCGGCGACGCTCGCGCCTTCCTGCGCAAAGAGCGTGGCGCAGGCGGCGCCGATACCGGAGCTGGCACCGGTGATGACGGCGACTTTGGCTTCGAGACGACG
>CAINHV010000508.1 GCA_903848965.1 uncultured Opitutia bacterium
GCTGGCTTCGCCAGTCGAAGCCGAGGCAAAACCGCGGCGCGGTTTTCGGGCATTTTCAACCCGGAATGCCCTGGAGGCCGGACGTCCTCGTTCGCCGCCCCGATCTTACCGATAATTCTTGTCGTCGATCCGGCTCAGATCGGCCCCGTCGGCCAGCACGCCGATCGTGACCACGGCGAAGGTGAAGACCCGGGTGTCGGGCTCGAGATGGCCGCCAAACGCGCTCTTGTCGGTCGCGAAGGTAATGTGCGGATGCAGCTTTCCGTTGATCACGTAGCCGTTCATCCCGGCGATATCGGCCGGGGTCTCGGGGTCCCGCATGAACACGTTCTTCGAGGGGAAAGTCCGGTTGCTCACGACATGGTAATGATAGCCGCGAACGGATCCGATGCCGGCCAGGATGATCCCGTTCTTGATCTTCTGCTCCTTCACCACCCGTTCGAGCCCGGCCAGCAGGTCGACATCGTGCTTGAAGCGCAGGATCACGACGCGATCGAACTTGCCGTCGATTGCATAGACGTCGGGGACGGACGGGCTATTCGCTTTCCCATCCTCGGCGGGCGAGGTGGCGTTGACGATCTCGGTCTTGGTTTCCGTGGCGGTAACCGCCGTGACGGCGATAAGGAAAAGGAGGAGAGGCAGCAGTGGTTTCATGGGGTTAGTGCTGACGAACACCCAAACGCAGAGGATCAGCGGAGGCGCACGTCGCAGGCCGAGACCTTAGCGCGGGATGATTGATGGTAAATCCGTTTCCGCGACAGCGCCGGTCTCTGACCGGCGAAAGAGGAGATATCGTGCGCTTTTCGCCGGTCGGAGATCGGCGCTACTCGAGCTAAACGGATCACCCACGAACAAGCGAAGCGAACGTGCCGACGGGCGGCACCGATTTCACCGAGTCGAGCCGCTGCACTGGAACGGGAGCAACCGGAAGGCCGGGAAGTGAGGTTGGGGCCGATTCCTAGCTTCCTGGATTCCGGCTCAAACCCGGCCCGATCGAGCCACAGGAAGATCGAAGCCAGAAAAAATCCGCGCGCCGGTCACTTGCTCCGGAACAGATCGCTCTGAACCAGTTCGTCGATCAGCGAGCGGACGCCGTACTCGCTGCCACGCGCCTGCTGGAGAATTTCGTCGATCTTCGGGCGATCGCTGAAGCGGACCGGAGCGCCGGTGGCGTATACGGAGAGCTGCCGCACGAAGTTGCGGGCAATCTGCGGCTCGTCCTGGAGGAGGAGCTGCTTGAAGTCCCGGATGTCCTTGAACGCGCGTCCGCCCGGCAACTCGCCGCTCGGATCCACGGGCAGCGCATAATGGAAGGTGTACGGCCAGCCGTTCTTGCCGAAGCCGAGGACCGGCGTCGCATCTTTCGATTCCGCGCGGTAGCGATCGCGCCACGCCCCCATGACATCGAAGCTCTCGAGCGCGAAGCCTGGGGGATCGATCTTGCGATGGCACATCGCGCAACTCTCGTCCGCGCGGTGCTTGTCAAGTTGCTGGCGAATCGTCACGGCGCCACGGATGTCCGGCTCGACCGCGGGCACGGCGGCCGGCGGCAACGGCATGTCGAAGCCGATGACCCGCTCCATGATCCATTTCCCGCGCAGCACCGGCGACGTGGTCGTGCCGTTGGCGGTGACCTTGAGGACGATCGCCTGGGTCATCATGCCGCCGCGGACGCTGTTCTTCGGCAGCGTCTGGCGGCGCATCGCATAGCCGTGGACGTCCTCGATGCCATAGTGCTGGGCGAGCCGGCCGTTCAGATAGGTGAAGTCGGAATCGACGATGTTGCGCGCGGGCAGATTCCGCTGGAGAAGTTCGGTGAAGAACAGCCGCGACTCGGCGAGCGACGCCTCGACCAGCGAATCGTCGAGATAGTAATCGTTGTAGAGCGAGGTCGACGGCGTGGTCTCCTCCATCCGGCGAACCTCGAGCCAGTAGTCGAGGAACGCGTTCACGAACCGCTGGGCCTTGGGATCCGCAAGCATCCGCGCAGTCTCCGCCTTCAACACCTCGGAGCGCACGAGTTCGCCGCGCGCAGCCCGCTGCCGGAGTGCCGCATCCGGCTCGCTGTTCCAGAGGAAAAGCGCGAGCCGCGTGGCGAGGGCATGGTTGTCGAGCCGGCCCGGCTGATCGTCGACGAAGACGAATTCCGGGGACGACAACACGGCGGTGTAGCCGGATAGCATTGCGCCCGCAAAACCGAGCCCGGCATCGAGCCGGTTATTGATCAGCTTAAGGAAGAGCTGAACGTCAGCTTCCTGCACCGGCCGACGATACCCGCGGGCCATGAAGCCGCGCAGCAGCCGCTCGGCGTCCTGCTTCGGATTGGCGGACGCAACCTCCACCTTCGTGGCCTTCAGCCGCGAAACATTACCCAAGCCGCCGGCTCCGAGCCCACCGTTGGGGAGCGCGCGGGCCGCCATCGTGGCCTGATACGCGAGGCTGGGCTGGGCCGGCGGCACGGCCGGGGTGAAATTCGCTCCACCCTCGCGTTGCCCCCGACCGCCGCGACCGCGGCCAGCGGCCGACGCGGGAGAAGCATCCACCGTCTCGATCAACACGCCGGTTCCGTCGCCTTCGACCTGGCGCAACGACAGATCGCCAAACATGTGCCGGTAGCCCGCCGTGGTGTTGTCGTCATAGAGGGGACCCTCGACCTCCACCCATTGGAATGCCACGCCCGGCATGCCATCGCGGCGGGCCAGCGGATTGGTGAAGCCATCGGGCGAACCCGTAGGACGGGAACGGAAGAAACGCGTCGAATCCGTCATCAGGTGTTCGTTC
Source organism: uncultured Opitutia bacterium (assembly GCA_903848965.1). GTDB lineage: Bacteria > Verrucomicrobiota > Verrucomicrobiia > Opitutales > Opitutaceae > ER46. The sequence continues at coordinate 2,782 of CAINHV010000508.1, forward strand.
GCCACGAGCCACACGTCGTCCAACCGGTTGATCGTCGGTTCCGGGGTGAGGTCGAAGCCGCCCAGCAGCCGGTTGGTCAGCCCGCCCTTCGCGTAGACGGAAATCGGCTCGTTGCGGCGGCCCTTGGAAATATCCCAATAATTGGGCCGGTACCATTCCGGCGGCAGCACGGCGATGGCCTGCGGGTCCCCGCCCTTGGGGGTCTTGCCAATGAAGGTCACCGTCGGGGTGCGAATGCCGTTCGGGCCGACCCAGATCGAATAGCCGCTGAAACGGATCCGGTATCGACCGGCCACCGGCGCGCGAAACCCGGTGTTCCAGTCGGAATTGAATCCAGTGACGTAGCTGCTCGCCGTCCAACCCATCGCCTCCTGCTCGCGTTTCACCGGGTCGGCTTCGCCGGCAGTGATGGGGGACTTGCGGAGAGCGACGTCCGGATCGGGACCGGAATTCAGCACCGGGAAACGACCGCGGTCGGGATTATTGTCCACCGCGCCATACGCCATGCTCTGGCGGGCGTAGTAACGCTTGGTCGTCGTCGGCGGCCGGGTAAATTGGGCGGCCATCGCCTGGCGCATCGCGTAGTCGGCCGCGCTCATATACCGGCTCATGTGCACGTGCGAGACGTCGAGCGCGTTGCTCACCTTGTTGAACCGAAAGGCCTCGCCGTCTTCCGGGAGCTGCTCCTTTACCTGCACCCACGGGGCCTGAAGGATGTCGCGCAGGACGTTCTCGTACTCCGTGCGATTCAGCCGGCGCCGGGTGGCGCGACCGTTGCGCGCAAGAATCTCGGTCTCGGTCTCGAGCAGCGAACTCGCCATGGATTTCACAAATCCGGAAAGCTCGGCGGCGGCGGGCTGCTTCTTTTCCTTCGGCGGCATCTCGCCAGTCTGGACGCGATCATGGACTTTCACCCACGTGGCGAAATTGGCTGGGTCGTTGGGTTGAAACGTGAGGCTCGTCAGGTCGAGTCCGGCTTCCTTGTCGACGTCGTTGTGACAGGTGGAGCAGTGCCGGTCGGTGAAGTCGGCGACTTCCGCCGCCGGGAACGCGGTGGCGCCACGAACAGACGACGCGACAATCAGGGCGCTGCCCATCAACGCGGGCGCCACCCAGCGGCGGGTCGACAACCAAAGGCCGCCTTGACGAGCGGCGGCAGAACAAAGCGAGTCGGAGATCATGGGAATAAGGGGATGCGGGGAGTCACCGGCCAGGGCGGAATTTCGCCGGGGACGCCGGTGTCAGGGTCCAGCTTTCTGATAATCGGAAACGTCCCGCCCGCCAGCCGAATAGTGTGATGCCCGAGGGAAGCTGGTGAGCGAGTGGCACGGGTCTCCCGACCCGTGGAGTGCTTTCCGATCGTGGTTCACGGGTCGGAAGACCCGTGCTACCAGGACCACTCCCGTAGCCACGAGCGCCAGCGAGTGGATGAAACGCCGGTCGTTCCACTCGGTGGCTCTCGTGGCTACGGAAAACGGGCCTTTTGAGACACCCGCTCAGGCATGCGTCGGCCCGTGAATGTGCAGGACGCGCTTCAGATAGTCGGCCGTCGGCGCGGCTTCTGTGTCGTCGAAACCGTGCGCGATGAGGGCGCCGCTGTAAGCGACCGCCCGCAATCGCTCGACGAAGTAGGGAAAATCGACGACCCCGCGGCCTGCCGGACAAACCGTGCCATCGGCCATGCGATCTTTGGCGTGGGCCAGGAAGATTCGATCCGACAGCAGCGCGAAGGCCTCGTCGAAGATCGCCCGATCATCCGCGGCGGAATGCCCGTGAATCAAGTTGGCCGCGTCGAGCGTCACGCCGAGACGGCGATCGCCAATCTCGTCGCAGAGCCGCCTCGCCGCCGGGGCCGAATGGACCACGTTCGCCGGCTCCGGCTCGATGGCCAGGCCGACATCGCCCGCCGTGGCGTCCAGCGCCTGCCGCATCGCCGCCACGAGATCCTGCCAGGCGGCATCGGTGCCATTGTCCGGGTGCTCATGCCACATGCTTTCGAGCGAGCGCGTGCCCGTGCACAAGGTGATGACCGGAATCTCCAGCCGGCGGCAAACGTTCCCCAACCGATGCAGTCCCCGAATCCCCGCCGCGACGACCTCTCGGTCAGGGTGGATCATGTTGAAGGTGCCGGAAATCGCCGGGATCGCGATCCCGTGCCGGCGGGACGCGGCGGCAATTTCCGCGAGGACTGATTCCGGCACCGGTTCGTCCGGCAGCACCGGCAGTCCCACGCAAGTAAGGTTGAACTGGACGCTCGCGTACCCTGCGGCGGCGACCGAAGCGAAGAGTTCGTTGATCGGCCGGGGTTCGAAGATCTTGGCGAAAATGCCGATGTTCACGGGGTCGGAATGGGGTGGAACAATGATGCGAGGCCGGGGCGGAAAATCCCTTCCGCCGAACTGACGCCGGTCGCAGACCGGCGCGAAGCGGAAGGCGCTTAGGGCGCCGGAGCGAGCCGGGCCACGCGATTCGGGAGGAGGACGTAGATCGCGCCGTCAGGTCCGCCGGTCACATAACGGATCCGGCCGAGACTCTTGAAGAGAGTTTCCTGCTTCACGACCTTGCCGTCCTGGATTTCAATCCGGCGCAGTTCCTCCGCCGCCAGCGACGCGAGGAAGAGGTGGTTCTTCCACTTCGGAAACAAGTCGCCGGTGTAGAAATTGATTCCGCAGACCGCGAGCGACGGCACCCAGTAGGTCAAGGGCTGCTCCATGCCGTCCTTCGCGGTGAGATCGGTCATCGCCGAGCCATCGTAATTCATCCCGTAGGTGATGACCGGCCAGCCGTAGTTGCGGCCGGGCTGCACGAGATTGAGTTCGTCGCCTCCGCGCGGACCATGTTCCGCGTTGAACAACTGGCCGGTGACCGGGTGAAACGCCAGGCCCTGCGGGTTGCGGTGGCCGTAGCTCCAGATCGTGCGATCGACGCCCGACTGCTTCGCAAAGGGATTGTCGTCCGGGATCCGTCCGTCATCGAACACGCGGTGCACCTTGCCGGTGGGCCGCGCCAGATCCTGGGAATTCCGGCCGTCGCCGCGTTCGCCGATGGTGAAGAAGAGAAAGCCCGCCTTGTCGAACGCGATCCGGCCACCGTAATGCACGCCGCCATCCGGCCGGTAATATTGGAGCGGCCCCTGGAAGATCGTCTCCTGATCGACGAGTGCGCCCTCGCGGAGCTTGCCGCGAATGATCCGCGTCAGGCTGACCGGCTTGCCCTCGTGCATCTGCGGATCGCTGTAGGCAAAATAGATCCAGCCGTTGCGCGCAAAATCCGGATGCGGCACGACGTCGAACAGCCCCGCCTGGCCGTCGATGTCGACCTCGGGCACCCCTTTGATCGGCGTCTCGTTCCGCTTCCCGTTCTCAATCAGGTAAAGGCGGCCGCGCTTCTCGGTCACCAGCGCGCGATTGCCCGGCAGGAACGCCAGCGAGAACGGCTCCGTCAGCCCGCCCACCCAGGTATCGAGACGGTAGTTGTGGAGTTCACTTTGCACCGTCACCGACTCGGCGGGCTTCACGAACTGCGTCTTCTCCCGCTGCGCCTGCGCCCGTTTCTCGCGCATGAAGATCACCATCGCGCGGATATCCTTCTCCGGCAGGGCGGCCGACCAGGCCGGCATGCCCTTTTCCGGAAATCCATTCCGGATGCTGCGCGCGATGCTCTCGTCGTCACCCCCGGCCACCCACACATCGTCCAACATCGACGGCGCCGAACCACCCTGCAGTTCCGGGCCGTGGCAGGAGGCACACAACTGGGTGTAGCGTTCGGCCACCGCGCCAGTGCGAATGGCCTGGGCGGACACGGAAAGGGCGGGAAGGACAAAAGCCGCCAAGGCGACGGCGAGGGTCCGGACGGATGGGGCGAGTTCGGAAGGGCGCATGGGAAAGGCGGAAGCAAACCGGGCTTTCGGTGCGGTGCAAGTAACGACCGCGGGGCCGGCGGCGTTGTCGCCGGCCTGATTTCGACCCCGGGATCTTTCGCGTCGGGCGCCGCTTTGCTTTTCCGTCGGGCGCGAGCTTGCGGGCGCGCTTTAGAGGA